>NZ_JBSGZP010000043.1:0-19725 GCF_053611065.1 Streptomyces sp. NPDC054840 | reverse complement strand
GCGTCCGAACCGTCGCCGCCGATCTCGGCGGCCAGCGCCGCCGGATCACCGTAGGCGACGTGCGAGACCAGCGGCAGCAGCGGCCGGAACGGCTCCTGGTACAGCGGCTTCCCGGTGACCGACAGCGCGCCGAGCGTCTTGCCGTGGTAGCCGCCCCGTGTCGCGATCACCCGGCGGTGACCCAGACTCCGCGCCAGTTTCAGCGCCGTCTCCACCGCCTCGGCACCCGAACCGGTGAAATGCACACGCTCCAGCCCGGCCGGGCTGACCCCGGCCAGCGCGGCCGCCGCCCGCGCCGCCGACGGCTCCAGCAGCAGCCGCGTCGACAGCGGCAGCGTACGGATCTGCCGCTCGACGGCCGCCACCACCCGCGGATGACAGGCACCGGTCAGGAACACCCCGTACCCGCCCGCGTTCAGGAACTCCCGCCCGTCCCCGGTCCGCACCCGGCAGCCCGCCGAGGACACCTCCACGTGCCCGCCGAACATCTCGCCCAGCTTGCCGCGCCCCCGGCTCAGATGCGCCTTGTACAGGGCGGCGACCTCCCGCCCCGCCGCCGCCTGCGTACCCTCCGCCGACACCGGCGCACCCTCCGCCGCCTGCGCACCTTCCGCCGCCTGCGCACCTTCCGCCGGTACCGCCGGCGTGGGCGCGGGTGTACCTTGCGCGGCGGGTGTGGGGGCGTGTGTGGTTGTGGCCATCACCGCACCCGCAGCGGAGCGCCGCCGGCGTGGTCCACCAGGGCCTGCGCCGAGGCCGTCCGTGACGGCGGATGGAAGGCCAGCGCCCGGCTCACCGCCAGCAGGGTCCCCACCTCGGGCGAAGCGGCGAACGCCAGCCCGCCCAGGACCTCCGCCGCCCGGTCGCCGACGTCCACCAGCAGGTCCTGCACGGCGTACCGGGCGGTCAGGGACGCGGCCAGCTCGTCGTTGCCCACCGGCCCCGCGTCGATGTGCCGTGCCACGTTCTCGGCCAGCCCGGCCGCCGCCTCGATACCGGTGACCAGGGCCGCCCGGTCACCTGCCGCGCCCCGCCCGCAGGCCACCGCCGCCTCGGCGAGCCGGGCCACCGCACCGGTGTAGGCCGAGGTCACCAGCAGTTCGAACCAGACGAACCCGACGGTCTGGAGCGTGTCCAGACCGGAGCCCAGCTCGACCTGGGGCCGCAGCATCAGTTCCTGCGGCACGTGGACGTCCTCCAGGCGGACCTCGTCGCTCTCCGCGCCGGCCAGGAACGGGGAACCCCAGAACGGCCGGCGGGTGAGCCCGGGGGACCCGGCCGGCACCAGCGCCACCCCCAGCTCGCTGCCGCCCCCCGCGTCGGCCGCCGGCAGAGCCACCCCGGCGGTCAGCAGGTCCATCGAGTGGGTCAGACTGCACGGCTTCTTCACCCCGTTGACCAGATAGCCGCCCCCCTCGGCGGGCACCGCCGTCACCGACGAGTCGAGGATCCCGGCGCCGGTGCGGCCCTCCGCGAACCCCGACGCCACCAGCAGCCGGTCCCGGGCGATCGCCTCGATCAGCATCCACTCCAGCCCGCCCGCGTCCTGCGAGGCGACCAGGGCGACCAGGCCGGCCACCGAGAAGTTGTGCATCGCCGCGGCCACCCCCAGCGACGGCGACAGCGCCCCCAGCGCCCGCCCGACCCGTACGGCGTCCAGGGCGCCCGCGCCCCCGCCCCCGTACGCGGCCGGGATCAGCAACCCCGGACCGCCGCAGGCACGGAACGCCGCCACACCGGGCCCGCCCGGCGTCTCCAGGACGGCCAGGGCCTGCCCGTCGAGCTCCCCGGCCAGCCCGGGAAGGTACTTCTCGCACGCCTCGCGTGCGCTGTCCATCGCGCGCATCAGGCCGAAGCCCCCTTCGTGAGATCGGTGAACACGGCGTCGGCGGGGCGCACACCCCGCGCCACACTGACGCCCTGCAGGTGGGAGGTGCGCAGCAGCGGATAGTTGGCCTCGCCGCCCGGGCCGCCGGTCAGGCCGGTGCCGCCGTGCGTGGGAAGGACCGGCAGGAACCCGATGTGCGAGTCGTTGACCTTCAGGAGCCCGCCGCCCCGCACCCCGGCCAGGAACCGGTCGATGACCTGCCGGTCACCCGTCCACAGCGAGTTCCGCAGCCCGTACTCGTTGGTGTCGACGAACTCCACCACCGATGCCAGCAGATCGTCCCCGCCCTCCTCCCGCGAGGGCACCACGACCGGCAGCAGCGGGAAGAACGTCTCGTGGCGGACCGCCTCCAGATCGCGGGCACCCTTGAGACCGTCGACCCGCACCACGGTGGGTTCCAGGAACAGCCCGCCCACCTCGTCCGGCCGGCCCTCCACATCGAGCCTGCGCCCGCCGCAGACCAGTTCCGCCCCGCCCTCCAGCGCCTGCTCCAGCACGGACCTGAACAGGTCCGTGCGCAGCACGGGCGACAGCAGAGCCTGCGCCTCCTCCGGATGGCCCGGCCTGATCCGGGCGGCCCGCTCCACCACCTTCGCGATCAGCTCGTCCGCGACATCGGGATGCACCACCGCACAGTTGGGGACCATGCAGATCTGCCCGGAACCGTAGAACGCCTCGACGAGCGCGTCCGCGGCCAGGTCGAGGTCCGCGTCGTGCCACACCACACAGATGTCGTTGCCCGCCAGCTCCAGCACCGGCTTCTTGCCCGCCGCCACGCACCGCGCACCGAACTCGATGCCCTGCCGGCTCCCGCCGAAGTACATGACGTCGTCGACCAGCGGGCTCTCCAGCCACGCCCGCAGCGTGGAGGGAGCGTCCGAGCAGAGCACCGACAGCGCCCCGGCGGGAGCACCCACCGCCTCCAGGGCCGGCACGATCAGCTCCCGCAGGATGTGCATCACACCCAGCGGCGCACTGCGCGGGGCCCGCACCACCAGCGCGTTGCCCGCCGCGAGCGCCCACACACCCAGCAGGGCGTTGGCGACGGTCGCGTTCGCCGGCGGATTCAGGCAGACCACCCCGTCGGCGACCCGCCGCACCGTCAGCTCACGCTCCGCCGTCAGGACCCGGTGCTCCATCTGCGCGGCCAGGAACTCAACGGTCTCCGGCGCCGTGTTGGCCAGGACACCCGAGGCCTCCCAGCGGGCCAGCGACCGCGGATGCCCCTCCGCGATCATCAGGTCGACGATCTCGTCGTGCTTCTCACGCACCAGAGCGTGGAAGACCTCGATCAGCCGCATCCGGGTGGCCAGCGGCGCGGCCGACCACCGGGCGGCCGCCCGCGCGGCACCCTGCAGCGCCGCCTCCACCTCGTGCGGATCACCGACCGCACACCGGCCGATGACCTCCGCCGGCGCGTCCTCGGGCGCGATCACACCCCGCTCCAGACCCCGCTTGAGACGCAGGGCCCCCATGAAGTCGGTCAGCATCGCCGAGGCCCTGACCGTGTACACCCAGCGGGTGCCCGGCTGTTCCTGGCCGTCGGTGTACGAGCCGTAGCTCAGCATCGCGGGGCCCCTTCCTGGTCGTGGGAGTCCAGGGCCGAACCGAACGCCGCCCCCAGCCGGGCGATCCGCTCGCCCTCGTCGAACATGGAGAAGTGGTCACCGGGGACCTTGTCCACCAGCAGCCGGCCGGTGATGTGCGCACCCCACAGCGACTTGTCGCGCGGGTTCATCCGCAGTGCGTCCAGCAGCGCGTCCCCCTCGGGCTCCTCCGCCTGCAGCAAGACGATGTCCCCCGCGAACGGCCGGTCCGGGTAATAGCCCTTCAGCAGGGCGTGGTTGTGCTGCCACACCTCGAGGAAGCCCTGCTCCCGCAGCATCTGCGGGTCCACCCCCCGCACGGCGGCCGCCTCGAACAGCACCGGGAACGCGGCCGTGAACCCCTGCGCGTCCAGATATCCGCCCACGTACGTCTCGGGCACATGCGTGTCCAGCATGATCAGCTGCTCGACCTCCTCACCGGCCTGCTGCAGCTGCACCGCCATCTCGAACGCCACGTTCCCGCCGAAGGAGTACCCGCCCAGCCGGTACGGTCCCGCCGGCTGCTCCTCGCGGATCCACCCGACGTACAGCGCCGCGAGCTCCCGCAGGGTCGCCGGCCGCAGCGCCGGGTCGGAAGGGAAGGACAGGGCGCGCAGCGCCGTGCCGCCGGGGGTCCGGTCGGCCAGGCGGTGGTACAGGAAGTTCGTGCCGCCGGCGGGCGGCACCAGGTACACGGGTGTGCCCGCGCCGTCGCGGACGGCCCGCACCCCGCCGTGTCCGGCCCCGCTGCCCGAGCGGACCGCGCGGACGTGGCCGGCCATCGCGTCGGGCGTCCGCAGCCGGGCGAACTCGTCCAGGTCCAGATCGATCCCGAACAGCGTGCGCAGCGCGGTGACGAGCTCCACGGCGAGCAGGGAGTCCCCGCCCAGGTCGTAGAAGTCGTCGTCCGGGGCGATCCCGTCGATGCCCAGGCCCTCCTCCAGCACCTTCAGGACACCTTCCAGGACACCGTCCTGCACCTCACCGCCCACCACCGCCGCCGCCGCACCCGCACCCGCACCCACGAGGGAGGCGGCGGGGGAGGGGGCGTGGGGGGCGGTGGCGGGCCGGGCGTCGGGCTCGATCCAGTGGCGCTCGGGCCGCAACGGGTGGCCCGGCAGGGCGACCTTCAGGGCGGGGCCGTGCGTCCAGCCCCCGCCGGGCAGCGCGGACGGCCACAGGTCCCCGGCCGCCGCCGCGTCCAGACCGGCGCGCAGCTCCTCGTGGCTGCCGGCCTCGAACACGTGGCGTACCGGGAACAGGGCCCGGCCCGTGAACAGGGTGTAGGCGATGTCCCGGACGGCCGGCGGTGCGGCCCCGTCCACCAGGGCGCGCAGCGCCCGGGCCGTCCCGGCGAGCGCTGCGGCGTCACGGGCCGACAGGACGACGGGGTAGCGCACCCCCGGCGCCGTCCCGGCCGGGGCGGCCGGCACGGCCGGGGCGGGCGGGGCTTCCAGGACGGCGTGCGCGTTGGTGCCGCCGAGACCGAAGGAGCTGACCGCCGCCGCGCGCAGAGGGGTGGCGCGCGGATACGGCACGGACTCGGCCGGGACGTCGAACGGCTGCCGGTCCAGGCGCAGCTGCGGGTTGGGCGCACTGTAGTTGATCTGCCGGGGCACCGTCTGGTGGTACAGCGCGAGCGCCGCCTTGATCAGGCCGGTCACTCCGGCCGCCGCGTCCAGATGTCCGACGTTGGCCTTGACGCTGCCGATCAGGCAGTCGGGGGCGGGTCCGCCGGCCGCCCGGTAGGCGGCGCTGAGCGCGTGCAGTTCGAGGGGGTCGCCGACGGCGGTGCCGGTGCCGTGGGCCTCGATGTAGCCGATGTCCGAGGCCCGGACACCGGACGCCTTCAGGGCCGCCCCGATGGCCGCCTGCTGGCCCTGCGGGCCGGGCGCGGTGAAGCCGATCTTGTCGGAGCCGTCGTTGTTGACGGCGGTGCCCCGGATGACGGCGTAGATCCGGTCGCCGTCCTCGAGGGCGTCGGCGAGCCGCTTGAGGACCACCACACCGCAGCCGTTGCCCTTGACCGTGCCCGCCGCCCCGGCGTCGAAGACGCGGCAGTGGCCGTCGCGGGAGAGGATCCCGCCCTCCTGGTACTCATACCCGGAGGTCTGCGGGAAGGTGATGCTCACGCCGCCCGCGAGCGCGGCCCGCACCTCACCGCCGGCCAGCGCCCGGCACGCCAGGTGCACCGCGGTCAGCGAACTCGAACAGGCGCTCTGCACGCTCATGCTGGGCCCGCGCAGATCGAGCTTGTAGGAGACGCGGGTGGCCAGGAAGTCCTTGTCGTTGCCCAGCAGCACCGGGTAGGACAGGGCCGCGTCCGCGTACTCGGCCGAGCGCAGCACGTTCGCCAGGAGGTAGGTGCTCAGGCTGGTGCTCGCGAAGACGCCCACGGGGCCGCCCGCGGCGTGCGGGGCCAGCCCCGCGTCCTCCAGCGCCTGCCAGGCGCAGGTCAGGAACACCCGGTGCTGCGGGTCCATCAGCCGGGCGTCGCGCTGGGTGACACCGAAGAAACCGGCGTCGAAGAGGTCCGCGCCGGCGAGGTCGGCGCCCCGCGGGACCCGGGTGGGGGAGGCGATCTGCTGCGGGCGGACGCCCGCCGCGGCCAGCTCCGCGTCGGAGAACCGGCGGACGGACTCCACGCCGTCCACCAGCCCCTGCCAGAACTCGCGCGTGGTGGCCGCTCCCGGGAACCGGCCCGCCATCCCGACGACGGCCACCGCCGCGCCGGCCGATCCGCGCACGGACCCTGTGCTCTCATTCATCCGATGCCCCCCGTACGGCGTCGATGTGCGCCGCGAGGCGGCGCACCGTGGTGTGGGTGTAGAGCTCGATCATTTCCAGGCCGGGCACGGCCAGTTGCTCCTGCAGCAGCCGGTGCACCTCGACGACGTGCATCGAGGACCCGCCGATGTCGAAGAAGTTGTCCTCGGGGCCGAACCCGACCCCGGGCAGCACCCGGGTCCACACGGCCCGCACCGCGTCCTCGGTGGTCGACCCGCCGGCCCCGCCGGCCCCGCCGGCCCCGCCGGCCTCGCCGGCCGCCGGTTCCGCGCCCGTCCCGGCCGCCTGCGGCCAGGGCAGCGCCGCCCCGTCGACCTTCCCGTTGATGGTCAGCGGGAGGGCGGCGGTCGCAACGATGTGGGCGGGCACCATGTAGGCGGGCAGCCGCTCGCGCAGCATCCGGCGGATCCGGCCGGTCGCCGGCAGGCCCGCGCCGGCCGCGAACGCGACCAGCTGCGGACGGTCCGGGTCACGCTCGTCGAGGCGGACGGTGCACTCGTGGACGCCGGGGACCGACAGCAGTGCCGTCTCGATCTCCCCGAGCTCGATGCGGAAGCCGCGCAGCTGCACCTGGGTGTCGATCCGCCCGAGGTGGACCAGCGTCCCGTCGGGCCGCACCACACCGAGGTCGCCGCTGCGGTAGAAACGCTGCCCGCCCAGCACCGGGAACCGCTCGGCGGTCAGGTCCGCCATGCCCAGGTAGCCGAGCGAGACGCCCGCCCCGCCGACGAGCATCTCGCCGGGCACCCCGGGCGGGCACACGTTGCCGTCCGCGTCGACGACCGTGACCGTCAGGTCCGCCAGCGGCCGCCCGATCGCCGACAGGGTCTCGGTGCGGGCGCCGGCGGCGGTGATCGGATGGAAGGTGACGTGCACCGTCGTCTCCGTGATGCCGTACATGTTCACCAGCCGGGCCCGCTCGCCCATCACCTCGTACCAGGCACCCAGCGAGGCGTAGCGCAGGGACTCCCCGCCGAACACCACCCGGCGCACCGCCAGGCGCTCCCCGTCGCCCGGGACCAGGACCTTCGTCAGCTGCCCGAACGCCGACGGGGTCTGGTTCAGCACCGTGACCCCTTCCCGGATCAGGAACTCCCGGAACTGGTCGGGGGACTTGGCGCAGTCCTCCGGGACGACCGCCAGCCGGCCCCCGTACAGCAGCGCCCCGAAGATCTCCCACACGGAGAAGTCGAAGGCGTAGGAGTGGAACAGGCTCCAGGTGTCCTGGGGGCCGAACCCGAACAGGTCCTCGCAGGAGCGCATCAGGCGCATCACGTTGCGGTGGGTCACCTGCACGCCCTTGGGGCGGCCGGTGGAGCCGGAGGTGAAGATGACGTACGCGCAGGCGTCGGGATCGTCGGGATCGTCGGGCCCGGCCGGCCCGGCCGGCTCCCGCGGCGTACCGGCCGCATCCGGTGCCAGGAGATCGGCGGCGTCCAGGAGGGTCTGGGCGGGCGAGGGCCGGTGCGCGGCGTCCGCCACCGTGGGCAGCCCCTCCGGGAAGCTCTCCAGGATCGAGGTGATGCGCGAGAGCGGAGAGTTGGGATCGAGCGGCACGTACACCTTGCGCGCCTTGAGCGTGCCGAGGATGACGGTGATCAGGTCGATCCCGCGGCGCATGGCGATGCCGATGTGGGTGGCGGGTGTGGCGGCCGTCAGGCGCCGCGCGACTTGCTGCGCCCGGGCGTCCAGTTCGCCGTACGTCACCTGCCGGGCGCCGTCGCTGACCGCGACGCGGTCCGGGTGGGCCCGTGCGGTGCGCTCGAACCAGGCGGCCAGCGACGGCGGCACCTCGAAGGGGGCCCGGCCGGTGTCCGGGTTGACCAGGGCGCGCAGCTCACGCTCGGCGCCGGCCGACAGGGCCGGAATGTCCTCGATCCGCCGCTTGGGGTCCTGCGCCACCAGGGCCAGGACGTTGCGCATCACGCCCATCGGGTCGGTGCGCCACTGCTCGTCGCTGCATTCGGCGTTCAGGACGAAGCCGGTGCCGCAGTCCTCGACGTTCATCGACAGCGGGTACTTGACCAGGCGGCGCGGCAGCGGCACCGACTCGACGGTGCAGCCGGCCAGCCTGAAGCGCAGCGGCTCCTTGTAGTACGTGAAGGTGTTGTCGGGCGCGAGGAGGCCGCCGGCCAGGCCGGGGGCGATGCGCCGGGCGTGGGCGCCCAGGTCGAACCCCTGGTGGCGCAGCATGCCGACGCTGGCCGACTGCACGGCCCGGCACAGCTCCTGGAAGGTGCCGTGTTCGGTGAGGTCCACCACCAGCGGGAGGGTGTTGACGAAGTAGCCGAACGCCTGGCGCTGGCGCAGTCCGCGCCGGTTGGCCAGCGGGACGCCGGTGACCAGCTCGCGCCCGCCGGTGACCCGGGCGTAGGTGACGAGGTAGGCGGCGAGGAAGAACGCGAAGGGGGTGCAGCCCAGCTCCCGGGTGCGGGAGCGGATCAGTTCGCCCAGTTCCGCGTCGAGCTCCAGGCTGCGTTCCTCGCCCAGGAGCGCTCCCGAGGAGGTGCGCCGGCCCTGGAGGCGGTCGTCGCCCAGGGTGGTGAGGCGGCCGAGCCGGGCGGCGAAGTACTCCAGGGTGTCGGGGCCGGGCTCGGCGGCCCCGACCAGGGCCGCCGGGTCGTCCTGGGCCGCGGGGGAGAGCTCCGCGGCGGGGTCGGCGTACAGGCGCTCCAGTTCGGCGACGAAGTTGAAGAAGCTGTAGCCGTCGTTGACCAGGTGGGAGAAGAGGAGGGTGACGTAGACCCCTTCGCCGTCCCGGTGGACGCGGAAGTCGTACTGGCGGGCGTCCGGCGGGATCGGGGTGTCGCTCCTGCGGGCGAGGTCCTGGGCGAGGAGGTCGCGGGCGCTGCCCGCCGAGACCGTGAAGGGGACGAGGCTCTCGAGGTCGTCCGCGGGCTCGTGGTGGACCGCGTGAACGGCCCCCTCACGGGCCTCGAAGCGGGTGTTGAGGGCGCGGATGCCGCGGGCGAGGCGGCCCAGTGCCAGGCGCAGACGCGGGACGTCCACCTCGCCGGTGACCCGGTAGAGGCCGCTCAGGTTGTAGGAGGCGTCCGCCGGGAAGAGCTGCTGGTGGGTGAAGAGCTTGAGCTGTGGTGCCGTGGCCGGTGATATCGCCGGACCCGTCATTGTGATTCCCCCATGGAAGTCTTGCTGCTCGGGTCAGTGGCCTGGTGCGCTGAGGTCCCAGGCGAACCGCCGTGACAGGGAGCGCGGCAGGTGGCGCAGCCCCCAGGCGGCGGTCTTGTAGCGCAGGCTCGGGATGCTGAGGACCTTGCCCCGGCCCAGATCGCGCAGGGCCGCGCGCACGACGTCGTCGGAGTCCAGCCACAGCCAGGGCGGCGGGAAGGTGGTCGGGATGCCGGCCCGCTGGTGGAACTCGGTGCGGGTGTAGCCGGGCAGGAGCGCCATCATCCGCACGCCGGATCCGCGCACCTGGTGCGAGACGGCCAGCGATTCGGTGAACCCGATGATCCACGCCTTGCTGGCGGGATACGTCGAGCTCAGCCAGGCGGGGCCCAGGCCCGCGACGCTGGCGACGTTCACGACGGCCCCCGACCGCCGCCGGGTCATCTCCTTCAGCGCGGCGTCGGTGAGCCGCAGGACGGCCCGCACGTTGAGGTCCAGGAGCCGCTCCTCGGCGTGGATGCCGGTCTCCAGGAAGGCGTTCTCGTAGCCGATGCCGGCGTTGTTGACGAGCAGGTCCACGGCCGGGGCGGCCGCCAGCCGCGCGGTGACCTGCGCACAGCCCTCGTCGGTGGTGAGGTCGGCGGCCAGCACCTCGGTCCGCACGCCGTGCCCGGCGTGCAGGAGGCCGGCGTGCTCCTTCAGGTCGCGTTCCGAACGCGCCACGAGAACCAGGTCGTGGCCCTGCTCCGCCAGGGCCCGGGTGAAGGCCTTGCCGAGGCCGGCGGTCGCTCCTGTGACAAGTGCAGTGGGCATCTCTCAGCTCCGGTCGAAAGGACGGGCGGGGGGCGGTTCAGACGCCCGCGGGAACGCGCAGGATCCGGTCGCGGACCGCACGGAACCCCTCCACCGCCCGCTGCAGCTGCTCCTCGCTCTGCACGGCGGTGTAGCTGGTGCGCAGCCGGGGGGACGCCGCCGGCGGCAGCACGGCGTTGACGTACACGCCCTGCTCGATGAGGAGATTCCAGGCCAGCAGCGTGCTGATGTCGTCGCCCGTGGCGACGGGCACGATCGGGGTCCGGCTGTCGCCGACCTCGTAGCCCAGCGCCGTCAGTTCACGCCGCATGAAATCGGCGTTGTCGGCGACCGTGCTGCACCGCCAGGGCTCGTTCTGCAGAATGCGCAGGGATTCCAGGGCGGCGGCCGTGTTGGACGGACTGGCGCTCGCGGAGAACATCAGACTGCGCGCGTTGTGGCGCAGGAAGTCGATCACTTCCTCGTCGCCGAGAACCGCACCGCCGATCGAACCGAACGCCTTGGAGAAGGTCAGGGTGATCAGCGGGACACGGTCGGTGAGAGCGAAGTGCGAGGCGGTGCCGCGGCCCTTGTCCAGGACACCGCCGCCGTGCGCGTCGTCCACCAGGAGCGTGGCCCCGTACTTCTCGCAGACGTCCACCAGTTCGGGCAGGGGGCACAGATCGCCCTCCATGCTGTAGACGCCGTCGACGACGACCATGCAGTCGGCGCCGCCCGCGACACGGGCCAGCTTGGCCTCCAGGTCCGCCGCGTCGTTGTGCGCGAACCACTGGATCTTGGCCCGGCTCAGGCGCGCCGCGTCGATCAGCGAGGCGTGGGCCTCCTTGTCCAGGAAGACGATGTCGCCAGGCCCGCACAGCCCGGCGATCGCACCGAGGTTGGCCTGGTAACCGGTGGTCAGGACCAGGGCGGCCGGCTTGCCGAAGAACTGGGCGAGCTCGCGCTCCAGCTGGTCGTGCAGTTCCAGGTTGCCGTTGAGGAACCGCGAGCCGGTGCAGCCGGCGCCGTGGCGGTGCGCCGCCCGGGCGGCGGCCTCGATGACCCGCGGGTCGGTGGACAGCCCCAGGTAGTCGTTGGAACCGCACATGACCACCTCGCGGCCGTCCGCCATACGGGCGCAGCCGGCGTCGCGGCCGTCGAAGTTGAGGAAATAGGGATAGAGGCCGGCGGCCTTCGCCTCACGGGCCCGGGTGTACGAGGTGCACTTTTCGATGACGCTCACAATTCATCCTTCTGATGCCTTGGAAAGTGACATGGAGGTGCTGACGCGCGGTATGCGGAGCTCGACTTCCCGAATCACCAGACCAAGAATTCTGGACATGGTGGTCAACTCCCATTCATTCGGCATGCAAAGGGTGCCGGGGGAGGAGTCGGTGTGCGTGTGCTGCGCCTCCGCGAAGGTTTCGCGGGGCCGGGACATCAGTGTTCCCAGGAATGCCAGATGAGGCGAAGAGTGGATGCTACGTCGCAGATCGCGCCGGCGATCACGGATACGGCCTTGCTCATGTTTCCCCCATGGAAATACCCGCCCGGGTCGCAGTCCGCCGATGCGTGCGCGCCGGCGGAGGAAGGCTGGGTGTGATGTGTGCCGCGACCTCTTGCCGCAGCTCGCGAGGGTTCCCCTCCCCTCGGTCGGAACGAGCCGACTCGTTCTACCGTAGGGGTGCGGCGCGATCTCGTCAAGCAGCCGAGTTTGCGGCGGGATTGAACCGCCGAGGTGTTGGCCAGAACCCCGCCACTGGCCGAAAACCTGTTGCCCTGACGATTGCCGAGCGCCTACCTTCACCTCCGTGCCGCATACTCCCGGATGTTCCGAACGGAAACAGAGGGAGCATGATGCAGCGTCAGATGCAGGTCGAGGAAAGCCTCTTCGTCAAAGCCGCCCGGACGGATTTGTATGATGCCGTCGCCGATGTGCGCGCGATGGCCCGGTACAGTCCCGAATGCAGGGCGATCCTCGGGCCGCGCGGCCCCCTGGCCGCCGGCCGGAGCTTTGTCGGACTCAACCGCAAAGGGCCGTTCGTCTGGTTCACTTGGTGCCGCGTCGTGCACGCCGAGGCACCGGAGCGCTTCACCTTCGAGGTGAGCACCTTCGGCCTCCCCGTCGCCCGCTGGAGCTACCGCTTCACCCCCGGGGACGGCGGCACCCAGGTCACCGAGTCCTGGCAGGACCTGCGCACCGGCCGCGGGGCCCGCCTCACCGAGCTCCTCGGCCTCCTCTTCACCGGAACACCCGCACACAGCCGGGCCGAACTCAACCGCGCCGGCATGCGCACCACCCTCCGACGGCTCAGGCGCGCCGCGGAGCGATGACCCTCCCGAGAAAGGCGACAGCCATGACGACGGCACCTGCCCAGGTTTCCTTCGCCCCCCTGCAGGCGGCGGTGCGCGAGGCGGGCCTGCTCCGCCCGCGCACCGGCTACTACGCCGTCAAGTTCGCCGCCAACACCGCCCTGCTGGCGGCGGCCTGGGGGCTGTTCGCACGGCTCGGCGACTCCTGGTGGCAGGTGGCCACCGCCGTGCTCCTGGCCTTCGCCTACGGCCAGACCGGACTCCTGGGCCACGACGTGGGACACGCCCAGGTCACCCGCAGCCGCGCGGCGATGACGGCCCTCGGCCTCGTCCACGGCAATCTCCTGCTGGGCTTCAGCTACGGCTGGTGGATGAGCCACCACACCCGCCACCACAACCACCCCAACCACCTGGACCACGACCCCGACATCCTGCGCCGCGTCGTCGCCTTCTCACCGCGCCAGGCCGAAGGCGTCTCCCGGCTGCGGGCCTTCGTGATCCGCCACCAGGCGCCGCTCTTCTTCCCGCTGCTCAACCTGGAGGCCGTCGGCCTGCGCGTCGGATCGGTGATCGCCATCCGCCGGGGGATCGTCCGCCACCCCCGCACCGAGTCACTCCTGCTCGCACTGCACGCCGTCCTCTACACGGCGGTGGTCCTCGGCGTCCTCGGCCCGCTCCTCGCCCTCGTGTTCGTCGCGGTCCACCAGGGACTGTTCGGCGTGTACCTGGGCTGCGTCTTCGCCCCCAACCACAAGGGGATGCCGGTGCGCGAGGGTGTCACCGAACCCGACTGGCTGAGCCGCCAGGTGCTCACCTCCCGCAACATCCGCAGCTCACGGCTGCACGACTTCCTCTTCGGCGGCCTCAACTACCAGATCGAGCACCACCTCTTCCCCACCGTGCCGCGCCCCAACCTGCGCAGGTGCCGGCCCCTGACGATGGCCCACTGCGCCGCACAGGGCCTGCCCTACCACGAGGTCTCGGCGACCCGCTCGTACATCGAGGTCCTGGCACACCTGCGCCACGTCAGCGAGCAGGTGGGCCCGAGCGCTCCGCGCAGCGGGTGACCCCGTCCATCAGGATGCCGACGAGGTCGCGGGTGTAGGTGTCGGCGACCTCGCCCCGGCGCACCAGGACACGCATCCACAGGGCGCCCGCCATGGCGTCCACCAGCGGCGCCGGATCGGCGTCGGCGGGCAGGTCGCCCCGGGCCACCGCACGCTCGAAGACGGGCCGGTGCCGCCCGAAACGGTCGTCGAGGAAGGAGACCACCAGGTCCCGCATCGCCTGGTGGCGCACCGCCCCGACCAGGGCCGCCTCCACGATCGTGCGCCGGTGCTCGTCGTCCAGCAGGCTCTGCACCTGCTCGGCGAGCGCGGTCAGGTCCCCGCGCAGGCTGCCGGTGTCGGCGATCTCGAACCGCAGGATGTGCGAGTGCAGCAGCGCGTCGCGCAGCAGTTCCGACTTCGAGGACCACCAGCGGTAGATCGTCGTCTTGTTGACCCCCGAACGCTGGGCCACCCCCTCGATGGTCAGGGAGTCGAAGCCCACGCTGCCCAGCATGTCCAGGGTGGCCGCGAAGATCTCCGCCCTGCGCCGCGGCCCGCCGGCCTCTCCCTCGTGCATCCGCGTCACCGCATACCGCCCTTCGTCCGAGTGGACACCCAGCCTACTGCAACGCAACGTGGTGTTGCATTTCGCTCGCCCCCGGCGCTAGTCTGCAACGCAACGTTGCGTTGAATTCCGGCTTCCGTCCGTGGCCGCCGGCACCGCACCTGCCAGGGGGAGACATGTGTGCTGACCACGCCCCGGACCCGGCGACGGGACTGACACCCGCCGCCGGCCGGCCGGGCATCTGGACCGCCGGACCCGCCGACGGCCCACCCCTGGTCCTCGTCCACGGCATCAGGGTCTCCGCCCGGATGTGGGAACCCCACACCCGCCGGCTGACCCCCCGCTTCCGGATCACCGCCCCCGACCTGCCCGGCCACGGAACCCGCCGCGAGAGCCCCTTCAGCCTGGAGGAAGCGGTCGCACAGGTCGGCGCGGCCGTGCAGGAGGCCACCCACGCCACCGGCCGCCCGCCCCTGGTCGCCGGAGCATCCCTCGGCGGATACGTCGCCCTCGCCTACGCCGCCGCCCACCCCGACACCGCCGCCGCCGTCCTCGTACAGGGCGCCACCGCCCGCCCCGACCGCTCCACCGGACGCCTCTACCGCGCCGCCGCCCGCACCGTCACCGCACTCGGCCCCGCCCGCGCCGCCCGCCTGGGCGACCGCGCACTCAGGCGCCGCCTCCCGCCCGAGAGCTACGCGGCCGTCATGGGCGGCGGCCTGACCCTGCACGCCTTCCCCGAGGTCGTCCAGGACCTCACCCGCCGTGACTTCCTCACCATCGCCGGCCGCTGCCGGCTGCCCGTGCTCTTCGTCAACGGCCGCCGCGACCACCTCTTCCGCGCCCAGGAGAAGGAATTCGTCACCGCCGTCCGCTCCGCCGGCGGATACGCCCGCCTCTTCCACGTCCACGGACCCCACGACATGTCCCTCAGCGACCCGGACGCCTTCACCCGGATCCTGGAACGCGGCCACGAACTGCTGCGCACCGCACGCCCCCAGGCCTTCACCGCACGGCCCGGCCACACCCCGTGACCACCCGCCACGGGCACCACCACCCCACCGTCCGCCCCACCGCCGCAGCGTGAAGGAGAACCCGATGCCCACCGCCCGCACCGACCCCCGAGCAGCCGGGTTCACCTCCCGCGACCCGGTCGACGGCCAGGTCCTCGCCTCCTTCCCCACCGACGACGAAACCGCCGTCCGCCACAAGATCGATCGCGCCCGCGACGCCGCCCGCTGGTGGGACACCCTCGGCCACCACGGCCGCCGCACCCGGCTGCTGGCCTGGAAACGCGTCATGACCCGCCGCCGCGCCGAAATCATCGGACTCCTCGGCCGCGAGAACGGCAAGGTCCGCGCGGACGCCGTCATAGAACTCTCCGTCACCCTCGCCCACATCGACTGGGCCGCCCGCAACGCCCACCGCGTCCTGCGCCGCAGGGCGATGCCCTCCGGGCTCCTCATGTTCAACCAGGCCAGCACCCTGGAGTACAAGCCGTACGGCGTGATCGGCGTCATCGGCCCCTGGAACTACCCGGTATTCACCCCGGTCGGCTCCCTCGCCTACGCCCTCGCCGCCGGCAACGCCGTCGTCTTCAAACCCAGCGAATACACACCCGCCTGCGGGAAATGGCTCACGGACACCTTCGCCGAAGCGGTCCCCGAACACCCCGTCCTCCAGCTCACCACCGGAGCCGGCCCCACCGGCGCCGCCCTGTGCACCTCAGGCGTCGACAAGATCGCCTTCACCGGCTCCCGGGCCACCGGAGCACGCGTCCTGGCGGCCTGCGCCCCCTCCGTCACCCCCGTACTCCTGGAACTCGGCGGCAAGGACGCCCTCGTCGTCGCCGAGGACGCCGACGTCGAAGCCGCCGTCGAAGCCGCCCTGTGGGGCGGCTGCGCCAACGCCGGCCAGTCCTGCACGGGCATCGAACGGGTCTACGTCGCCGACGCCGTCCACGAACGGTTCCTGGCCCGGCTCACGCACCGGGCCGGACAGATCCGCGCCCGCGAGGACTTCGGCCCGATCACGATGCCCGGCCAGCTCGACATCATCCGCCGCCACGTCCAGGACGCACTCGACCGCGGCGGCCGCGCCCTCGTCGGCGGCCCCGACTCCATCCGGCCGCCCTACGTCCTCGGCCCCATCGTCCTGGCCGACGTCCCCGAGGACTCCGCCGCCCTCCGCGAGGAGACCTTCGGCCCCGTCCTGGTCGTCAACCGCGTCCGCGACGCCGCCGAAGGCGTACGCCGGGCCAACGACTCACCGTACGGACTCGGCGCGGCCCTCTTCGCCCGCCGCGGCACCACCGCCCTCGCCCGCTCCGTCCGCTCCGGAATGGTCAGCGTCAACGACGTGATGGCCTTCCCCGGCGTCCCCTCCCTGCCCTTCGGCGGGGTCGGCGCCTCCGGCTTCGGCCGGATCCACGGAGCCGACGGACTCAGGGAGTTCACCGTCCCGCACGCGGTGACCCGCCGCCGCTTCACCGCCCCCCTGGCCGTCTCCACCTACGCCCGCGGCGCCCGGGACATCGCCGGGCTGGAACGCGTCATCCGCCTCCTCGGCTCACGCTGACCACCACACCCGGCCACCCGACGAACACCACGCGAGAACGGGGGAGAACCATGCCCGCCACCACCACCGCACGACTGACCCTCGGGGTACGGCTGAACGGACGGGAGGAACGGCCCACCGGCCCGCCCCACCCGCCCGCACCGCCGGACCCCCACGCCTACCCCTTCCACGAGTTCCTCGCCACGGAACTGGAACGCGGACGCCTGGACGCCCTGCTCGTACCCGAACTGCTCCACCGGGCCGGCCCGGCCGCCGGCCGCCCCGGCGCCCCCGCCCCCCTCGAAGCCGCCACCCTCCTCGCCGCCCTCGCCGGCGCCACCGACCGGCTGGGCATCGCCGTCACCACCACGGCCACCGCCGCCCACGCCGACGCCCTCGCCCGCCGGCTCGCCACACTGGACGTCCTCTCCGCCGGCCGGACGGGCTGGCAGCCCCACACCCCCGCCCACCGGGGCCGGGAGGAACCCGAGGAGGACGCGCTGCACTGCAAGCACACCGGCGAACTCATCGACACCCTCCACACCCTCTGGGACGCCGCGGACCGGGGCCTGCCCGCGCCGCCGCCCCTCCCGCAGGGCCGGCCCGTCCTCTTCCACACGGCCGCCACCCCCGCGCAACGCTCCCTCGCGGCCCGCCACGCCGACGTCGTCCTGACCGGCCGCCACCCCCTCCCCGAGGCCCGGGCCCGCTACACCGACCTCAAGACCGAGGCCGCATCCCACGGCCGCCTCCCCGACGACCTGCTGATCTGGAGCGAACTCACCCCCCTCGTCACCGCCCGCCCCGGCGGCCGGGGCCCGGCCCGGTACGACGGCGACGTCCTCACCGGCACCCCCGCACAGCTCGCCGACCACATGGAGGAACGGTTCGAACGACGCGCCTGCGACGGCTTCGTCCTGTCCTTCCCCGCCCTGCCCGCACCGCTCGTCGACTTCGTGGACCAGGTCGTCCCCGAACTCTGGCGGCGCGGCCTGTTCCCCAACGACTACGCCTCCCGGACCCTGCGCGGCAACCTCGGCCTGCCCTCCCGCACCCCGCCCACCGGAGCCCTCCATGCCTGACCCGAAGAGACCGCCCGGCCCCCTGCTGTTCGCCGCGCTGCCCGCCGTACCCGACCCCCACGCCCCCGAGCCGTGGCCGGGCCTGTTCACCCGGGCCGCCCTGGACGCCGAACTCGCCGGCATCGACGCCCTCGTCGTCGAACACGGAACCGGCCACCAGGACCCCGCCCTGGACCCCGTCGTCGTCCTCGCCCACCTCGCCCCGCGCACCTACCGCCTCGGCCTCGTCGCGCAGATGCCCGCCACCTTGGACGAACCGGACCGCGCCGCCCGCGAACTGGCCTCCCTCGACGCCATCAGCGGCGGCAGGGCCGGCCGGCTCGTCCGCGGACCCGCCGGCCCCCACGCACCCGACCCGGCCCGCACCGCCCCCACGGACACCGGCACCGCCCTGACCTGGACCGCCGGCGGAACCGGCCCCGCCCTGGACGTACTCGACGTACTCCTCGCCGAGAGCACACCCGACGAGAGCGCCGACGCCCAGGCCGACCGGATCGCGGCCGCACTCGCCGCCACCCGCTGCGACGGCCTCCTCCTGCGCTTTACCGGCCCCGCGGCACTGCGCCGCTTCGCCCGCGAGACCCTCCCGCTGCTCAGGGACCGCGGCCTGCTGCCCGCCCCGCACCACACGCCCCAGGGCGCACACCCGAGCTCGGTGTGAACACCCCACCCATCCCGGACACCCGAAAGGCGGCCCCCGTGCGGGCTACACATCTGTGGAAGCAGCCTCGCGGCTGGGCGGCGGTGATCATCGGCAGCCTGCTGGCCGCACTGATCACCCTGGCCTACATCGGCCCGGCGGCCGACCCGCAGGCACACCTCCGCGACCTCCCGATGGTCCTGGTCGACGCCGACGAAGGCACCCCGGCCGGCAGCACCACCGTGCGCCTCGGCAAGGAACTCGCCACCCGGATCGAACACAACGCCCGCCAGGACGGCCGGATCTCCTGGCACACGGTCGCCTCCCTCCCCGAGGCCCGGCGGCTGCTGGAACGCGGCGAGGCGGACGGCGCGCTCGTCATCCCGCAGGACCTCAGCCGCAAGGCCCTCACCCTCCTCGCACCCGGCGCTACCCCCGAACGGCCCACACTGACAGTCCTCACCAACGAAGGAGCCGGCAGCGTCGCCTCCTCCATGGCGGAGAAAGCCGCCCGCGCCACCGCCGCCGAAGCCTCCGCCGCACTGGGCCGGCAACTCGCCGAGCGGGCCGCCGCCACCCCACCCGGCCCCGACCGCCTGCTCCTGCTCCAGGACCCCGCCCGCACCGTCACCGAACCGGCCCGCACCACCACCGGGGCCACCGCCGGCGGCGCCATGACCCTCTACCTCACCATCGCCCTGCTGCTGGCGGGACTGCTGCCCGCCGTCCTCCTCACCATGACCGTCGACGCCGCACTCGGCTACTCCCCGCTGGAGATGGGCCCGCGCCGCAGCCTCCTCCCCGTCGTACGCATCTCCCGTACCTCCACCTTCGTGGCGAAGGCGGGCATCGGCGCCGTGACCGGCTTCGGGGCGGGCAGCGCCGTGATCGCCGTCGCGGTATGGGGACTGGGCGTCGAACCCGACCGCCCCCTGCAGCTCTGGCTGTTCGCCGGCCTCACCTGCGCGGCGATCACCCTGCTCACCCTGGCACTCTTCGCCGTCTTCGGAATGGCCGGCCAGGTCATCGCCCTGCTGATCGTGACCATGTTCGGCATCCCCCTCTCCGGCGGCACCATCCCGGTCCAGGCACAGCCGGGCGCCGCCCGCGCGGTGGGCGAACTGCTCCCCGCCCGCCACGTCACCGAGGGCATCCGCTCCCTGGTCTTCTTCGACGGCCTCGGCACCGGCCTGGTCCGCGCCTGGCTGGTCATCGGCGCGTACGCGGCCGGAGCGTTCCTCGTCGGCCTGCTCGTCGCCCGCCTGTACGACCGCCGCGGCTTCGACCGGGCCACCGCCCTGGAACTCGCCCGCCACCCCGAACACCAGGCCCCGCTCC
>NZ_JBSGZP010000042.1:0-19898 GCF_053611065.1 Streptomyces sp. NPDC054840 | reverse complement strand
GCGCTCGCCCTCGGCGGGGCCGGCCGGATCCGCGAGGCCGACGCGCTGCTCGGTGCGTTCGTCCGGGTGCGCACCGCGGAGGAGGCGGCGGGCCTGGCCCGGCACGACCCGCAGTGGTTCGCCCCGAGGCTGCTCCGGGCGGCCCGGGCGCTGCCCGGACCCCGGCACCGAGACCTGGTCCACGCCCTGCGGGTGGCGGGCATCGCCGGTGCGTAACCCGCCCGTCTCCTGACCGCATTCGACCGCGGGGCGACGTAACGTGATCGACTACTCCAACCGCGCACGGCGCTCTTGCCCCACGCTGTGACGAGGCCTACGTTCTACTCCCTACGCACACCGTCTACGTGCGTAGAACTCGGCGTTCCCGTCGCGAGGAGCAGCTCATGGCCCAAGTCGTCCGCGCCGCGCTGGTCCAGGCCACCTGGACCGGAGACACCGAGTCGATGATCGTCAAACACGAGGAGTACGCCCGCCGGGCAGCCGCCGAAGGCGCGCAGATCATCGGCTTCCAAGAAGTCTTCAACGCCCCCTACTTCTGTCAGGTCCAGGAGCCCGAGCACTACCGCTGGGCCGAGGCCGTCCCCGACGGCCCGACCGTGCGCCGTATGCAGGACCTCGCCCGCGAGACCGGCATGGTGATCGTCGTACCGGTCTTCGAGCTCGAATCCGAGGGCTTCTACTACAACACCGCCGCCGTCATCGACGCCGACGGCAGCTACCTCGGCAAGTACCGCAAGCACCACATCCCCCAGGTCAAAGGCTTCTGGGAGAAGTACTACTTCCGTCCGGGCAACCTCGGCTGGCCCGTCTTCGACACCGCCGTCGGCCGGATCGGCGTCTACATCTGCTACGACCGCCACTTCCCCGAAGGATGGCGCCAACTCGGTCTGGCCGGGGCCCAGCTGGTCTACAACCCCTCCGCCACCCACCGCGGCCTCTCCGCGCACCTCTGGCAGCTGGAACAGCCCGCCTCCGCCGTCGCCAACGAGTACTTCATCGCCGCCATCAACCGGGTGGGCCAGGAGGAGTACGGGGACAACGACTTCTACGGGACCAGCTACTTCGTCGACCCGCGCGGCAAGTTCGTCGGGGACGTCGCCAGCGACAAGGACGAGGAACTCGTCGTCCGCGACCTCGACTTCGACCTGATCAAGGAGGTCCGCGACCAGTGGGCCTTCTACCGCGACCGCCGCCCCGACGCCTACGGAGGGCTCGTACAGCCGTGACCAACCCGACCCCGCTCCACAGTCGCCACCGCACCGTCCTGCCCGACTGGCTCGCGCTGTACTACAAGCACCCCATCGAGCTCACCCACGGCGAGGGCCGCCACGTCTGGGACGCGGACGGCAACCGCTACCTGGACTTCTTCGGCGGCATCCTCACCACCATGACCGCCCACGCCCTGCCCGAGGTCACCAAGGCGGTGTCCGAGCAGGCCGGGCGGATCATCCACTCCTCCACCCTGTACCTCAACCGGCCGATGATCGAGCTGGCCGAGCGGGTCGCCGCCCTCTCCGGCATCCCCGACGCCCGCGTCTTCTTCACCACCTCCGGCACCGAGGCCAACGACGCCGCCCTGCTGCTCGCGACGACGTACCGCCGCTCCAACCAGATCCTGGCGATGCGCAACAGCTACCACGGCCGGTCCTTCTCCACCGTCTCGATCACCGGCAACCGCGGCTGGTCCCCGACCAGCCTCTCGCCGCTGCAGACGTACTACGTCCAGGGCGCGGTCCGCACCCGCGGCCCCTTCGCCCACCTGGACGACGCCGCCTTCACGGCCGCCGCCGTCGAGGACCTGCAGGACGTGCTCGGCCAGGCCCGCGGGGGAGTGGCCGCCCTCATCGCCGAACCCGTCCAGGGCGTCGGCGGGTTCACCTCCCCGCCCGACGGCCTCTACGGAGCCTTCCGCGAGGTGCTGGACCACCACGGCATCCTGTGGATCAGCGACGAGGTGCAGACCGGCTGGGGCCGCACGGGCGACAACTTCTGGGGCTGGCAGGCGCACGCCCAGAACGGCCCGCCGGACATCCTCACCTTCGCCAAGGGCATCGGCAACGGCATGTCCATCGGCGGGGTCGTGGCCCGCGCCGAGGTGATGAACTGCCTGGACGCCAACTCCATCTCCACCTTCGGCGGCTCCCCGGTCACGATGGCGGCCGGCGTCGCCAACCTCGCGTACCTGCTGGAGCACGACCTTCAAGGCAACGCCCGCCGCGTCGGCGGCCTGCTCCTGGAGCGGCTGCGTGCGATCGCGGCCACCGTGCCCGCCGTTCGGGAGGTCCGCGGCCGGGGCCTGATGGCCGGTCTCGAACTCACGAAGCCGGGCACCGACGAGGCCGACCCGGACGCGGCCGCGGCCGTCCTGGAGGCGGCCCGCGAGGGCGGCCTGCTGCTCGGCAAGGGCGGCGGGTACAACACCAGCGTGCTGCGCATCGCGCCGCCGCTCTCCCTCACCGTCGCCGAGGCGGAAGAGGGCGCCGAGATCCTCGAACAGGCCTTGCGAAGCATTTGAGTAGGGGGATCACATGAGCATCCGCACCCTGATCCGCGGCGGCCTCGTCGTCACCGCCTCCGACGAAGTGCACGCGGACGTCCTGATCGAGGACGGCCGCGTGGCGGCGCTGGCCGCACACGGCTCGGCCGCCGCCGGGGCCTGGACGGCCGACCGTACGATCGACGCGTCGGGGAAGTACGTCATCCCCGGCGGGGTCGACGCGCACACCCACATGGAACTCCCCTTCGGAGGCACCTCGGCCTCCGACACCTTCGAGACCGGAACCAGAGCCGCCGCCTGGGGCGGCACCACCACCATCGTCGACTTCGCCGTGCAGAGCGTGGGCCACTCCCTGCGCGAGGGGCTCGACACCTGGTACGCCAAGGCCGACGGCAACTGCGCCGTCGACTACGCCTTCCACATGATCCTCTCGGACGTCAACGAGAGAACGCTCAAGGAGATGGACCACCTCGTCGGCGAGGGGGTCACCTCCTTCAAGCTGTTCATGGCCTACCCCGGCGTCTTCTACAGCGACGACGGGCAGATCCTGCGGGCCATGCAGCGCGGCGCCGCCAACGGCGGGCTGATCATGATGCACGCCGAGAACGGCATCGCGATCGACGTCCTCGTCGAACAGGCCCTCGCCCGCGGGGAGACCGACCCCCGCCACCACGGCGAGGTCCGCAGGGTGCTGCTGGAGGCCGAGGCCACCCACCGCGCCATCCAGCTGGCGCGGGTCGCGGGCGCCCCGCTCTACGTGGTCCACGTCTCGGCTCAGGAGGCGGTGGCCGAGCTGGCCGCCGCCCGCGACAAGGGGCTCCCGGTCTTCGGGGAGACCTGTCCGCAGTACCTGTTCCTGTCCACGGACAATCTGGAGGAGCCCGACTTCCAGGGGGCCAAGTACGTCTGCTCCACCCCGCTGCGGCCGAAGGAACACCAGGCGGCGCTGTGGCGGGGCCTGCGGACCAACGACCTCCAGGTGGTCTCCACCGATCACTGCCCGTTCTGCTTCCGGGGCCAGAAGGAACTGGGCCGAGGGGACTTCTCGAAGATCCCCAACGGGCTGCCGGGCGTGGAGAACCGTATGGACCTCCTCCACCAGGCCGTCCTGGACGGGCACATCAGCCGCCGACGCTGGATCGAGATCGCCTGTGCCACCCCGGCCCGGATGTTCGGCCTCTACCCGCAGAAGGGCACCATCGCGCCGGGCTCCGACGCCGACATCGTCCTCTACGATCCGCACGCCGAGCAGGTCATCTCCGCCGAGACGCACCACATGAACGTGGACTACTCGGCGTACGAGGGCAGGCGGATCACCGGACGCGTCGACACCGTGCTCTCGCGCGGCGAAGTCGTCATCGACCAGCGCGAATTCACCGGCCGGGCCGGCCACGGGGTCTTCGTCCCCCGCTCCACCTGCCAGTACCTGTAAAGCGTCAAGGAGCCGCCCCATGGACTTCGGCCTCGTCCTGCAGACCGACCCGCCCGCCTCCCAGGTCATCAGCCTCATGAAGCGCGCCGAGCGCAACGGCTTCCGCTACGGCTGGACCTTCGACTCCGCCGTGCTGTGGCAGGAGCCGTTCGTCATCTACAGCCAGATCCTGGAACACACCCGCAAGCTGCACATCGGCCCCATGGTCACCAACCCGGGCACCCGCACCTGGGAGGTGACCGCCTCCACCTTCGCCACCCTCAACGACATGTTCGGCAACCGCACCGTCTGCGGTATCGGGCGCGGGGACTCGGCGATGCGGGTCGCCGGGCGCAAGCCCAACACCCTGGCCCGCCTGGGCGAGGCCATCGACGTCATCCGGGACCTGGCCGAGGGCCGCGAGGCCCTGGTGGACGGCAACCCCGTCCGCCTGCCATGGGTCCGCGAGGGGAAGCTCCCCGTCTGGATGGCGGCGTACGGGCCCAAGGCCCTGGCCCTCGCCGGGGAGAAGGCCGACGGGTTCATCCTTCAGCTCGCCGACCTCTACCTCACCGAATGGATGGTCAAGTCGGTCCGCGAGGCCGCCGTCGCGGCCGGCCGCGACCCGGCGGAGATCACCATCTGCGTGGCCGCCCCCGCGTACGTGAGCGAGGACCTCGCCCACGCCCGGGACCAGTGCCGCTGGTTCGGCGGCATGGTCGGCAACCACGTGGCCGACCTGGTCGGCCGCTACGGCGAGCACTCCTCGATGGTCCCCGACGAGCTCACCGAGTACATCAAGGCCCGCCAGGGCTACGACTACAGCCACCACGGCCGGGCCGGGAACCCGTCCACCGACTTCGTCCCCGACGAGATCGTCGACCGCTTCTGCCTCCTGGGCCCGGCCGAGGCCCACATCGAGAAGCTCCGCGCCCTGCGCGACCTGGGCGTCGACCAGTTCGCCGTCTACGACATGCACGACGCGCGGGAGGCCACGATCGACGCGTACGGCCAGCACGTCATTCCGGTGCTGCGCGACTGACGCCACGGCCGAACCGCGCCGCGCAGGCCCCGAGGACCGGAGGACCGGTTCCGGGGCCTGCGCGGCGGACTCCGAACACGACCACGCCGAGGTCGCGGCCACCGGGGGCGGGCGGCAGGTCAGCAGCGCCCGCGCGTCGGCGTCCTCGCCGGTCAGCTTGCCAGGAGGCCGTCGACGGTCGCCGCGGCCGCCTCGAACACCTTCCGCCGCTGTACGGCATCGGCACCTCGCACGTCCGGCCCGACGAGGCCGGCGTCGCTTCCGGCCCGCTGAACACCTTCAACGAGTCCGGCGCCGCGCTCGGCGTCGCGGTGACCGGGACGATCCTCGCCACCTCCCCGCGGAACGAGCTCGACTCGGGCACCGCCGCCCCCGAGGCCATGACCGCCGCCGTCGGCACGGGATTCCTGGCCCTCGTGGTCTGCGCCGCCCCCGCGGCCTGCATCGCCCTGGCCCTGCACCGGCCGGCCCGGCCGGCGGGCGGAACCGACCCGCACGGCCGACCGCCCGTCCCGCGCCCCGGGCGAAGGCCCCCGTCTCCCCGCCCGGCGAGAGACGGGGGACCGCCGGGGAGCCGGGGGGACCGGCCTCAGGCCTTCCTGCGGCCGCCCAGACCCCAGCCCACCAGGGCCGCCGCCGCGAGGACGATCACCGCGTCGACCGCGAGGACCGTCCGCACCCCGTCGAAGAGCGAGGCCTGCGTGGTGGCCAGGACACCCAGCATCGGGATGCCGATCGTGATCCCGACCTGCTGGGTGGTGGTGACCAGGCCGGTCGCCAGGCCCTGCTGCTCGTCCGGCACACCGCTCGTCACCACGAGTCCGTACGAGATGATCGCGCCGAGGTGGCACATGCTGGCCAGCGAGACGGCCACGGTCGCGAGCAGGGCGCCCGACTGCGGGCCCACCCCGAGCAGTGCGGCGCCCAGCAGGCCCTGTCCGAGCAGCGAGCCGACCAGGGTACGGCGGGCGCCGAAGCGGCCGATCACCTTCGGCGCGTACGACCCGGCGACGACGGAGGCGAGGCCCTGGACACCGAAGACCAGGCCCGTCCGGAAGGACGACAGCCCCAGCGTCTCCTGGAGGTAGAGCGTCAGTACGAACACGACCGTCGACATCATCGAGAACGTCACCAGACCGCCGGCATTGCCCCAGGCGACCGTGCGCCGCTTCAGCATAGGCAACGAGACCAGCGGAGCCGGGGACTTCGACTCCACCACCACGAACGCGGCGAGCAGGACCAGCCCGAGCACCAGCGCGCCCACGACGTCCACATCACCGAAGCCGCGCCGGGCCGCCGTCGACAGGGCGTAGATCAGCGCGAGCAGACCGCCGGTGACGGTGACCGCCCCGGGCACGTCCAGCCGCTGCCGCTCCGTGGTGCGCGACTCCGGCAGCAGCCCCGGCGCCATGACCAGCACGATCACCGCGGCCACCGTGAGCAGCCCCATCGTGGAGCGCCAGCCCAAGATGTCGGTCATGACACCGCCGAGCACCATGCCGACGGTGAAGCCGAGGGACAGCAGCGTGCCGGAGATGCCGAGCGCCCTGTCGCGCAGCGGGCCCTCGGGGAAGGTCGTCGTCAGCAGGGACATGCCGGTGGGCACGATCACCGCCGCGCCCAGACCCTGCAGGGCGCGACCGGTCAGGAAGGAGGCCGGATCCCAGGCGAGGGTCGCGAGCAAGGAGGCCGCACCGAAGAGCGCGAGGCCGGTGAGGAACAGCTTCTTGCGGCCGTACAGGTCGGCGATCCGGCCGAAGAGGAGCAGGAACCCACCCGACGGCAGGGCGAAGGCGGTGATGGCCCACTGGAGGGCGGACCGGCTCAGGCCCAGGTCCTCGCCGAGCACCGGCAGGGCCACGTTCAGTACGGAGAAGTCGAGCGCCACCATGAACTGGGCGGCGCAGAGCACGAAGAGAACCAGTCGGGCCCGGCCGGAGAGCCGGTGGTGCTCGGGGGCCGCCGTGCGCGGCCCGTCGGTCGTTGTCTGTGTGTCGATCGCCATGGCCACCACCCTCGTGGCCCGGGAATGTCCGTGCAGAGTGGGAACTTATCCTGTTGGCGGCACCACCAGGCAGCCGGACAGGGGGACTCAGTGGCCACACCGACCGCGGAACACAGGCGGCCCGAACTGCGCGAGTTCCTCATGAGCAGACGGGCCAGGATCACCCCGACCGAGGCCGGCCTGCCGGACGGCGGGGCCCGCCGCCGTACCCCCGGGCTGCGCCGCGAGGAGGTGGCCGTGCTCGCCGGGGTCGGGGCCTCCTGGTACCAGTGGCTGGAACAGGGGCGCGACATCTCGGTGTCCGGGCAGGTCCTGGACGCGGTGGGCCGGGTGCTGAAGCTGACCAGCGCCGAGCGCCGGCACCTGTACGTGCTCGCCGGGCTCAACCCGCCCGCCCTGGAGGTCGCCCCGGGCGAACGGGGCAGGTGCGACGGCCTCAGACGGCTGATCGAGGCCTGGATGCCGTTCCCCGCGCACATCATGGACCGGTACTGGAACACGGTGATGTACAACGACGCGGCCTCACTGGTCTTCGGGATGCGCCCCGAGATCACGCAGAACTGCCTGATCGCCTTCTTCACCGACCCCATCTACCGGTCGCGTTCCCCGCACTGGTCGGAGATCGCCCGCGTGGTGGTGGCCCAGTTCCGGGCCGCCTGCTCGGAGAGCCCGCACGACGAGGGCTTACGGGCCGTGGTCGAGGAGGCCCGGGAGCTCAGCCCCGAGTTCGCCGAGTTGTGGGAGCGCGGGGACGTACTGCCCGGGGGACAGGTCGAGAAGCAGATCGAGCACCCGGCGACCGGAACGCTGTACGTGGAGTCGACGCAGCTGCGCGTGCCGGCCCGCCCCGACCTTGCGATCGTCCTCCACACCCCGCTGCCGGGCACCGGCACGGCCGAGAAGCTGGAATGGCTGACCTCGCCGGAGGGCCGACGAGGATCGATGTTCCCGCTGGCCGGCTGAGTCCCCGGGCCGGTTCACCCGGTGGACACCCCCTGTGCGGGCACCGGTACGGGATCGGCGGTGGGGTTTGTCGGTCGGGCGTGCTTTGCTGGACGCATGATCGATGAGTTCCTGGCCCATGGCCTGTCCGATGTGGAAGAGGCCGTCCGCAAGGCGGCGGCGATCGAGATCATGCCGAGATTCAGGCAGCTCGCCGAGCACGAGGTCGACGAGAAGAACGGCCCCCACGACCTGGTGACCGTGGCGGACCGCAAGGCGGAGGAGTACCTCACGGCCGCCCTGACGCGGCTGCTGCCCAGTTCCGCCGTGGTCGGCGAGGAGGCCGTGCACGCCGACCCGGTGGTGTACACGGCGCTGCGCGAGGATGCCCCGGTGTGGATCGTCGACCCCGTCGACGGCACCCGTCAGTTCGTGAACGGCGACCCCGCCTTCTGCACCCTGGTCGCCCTGGCCCTGCGAGGGGAGATCCTCGCCTCCTGGACCTTCGCGCCGGCACTGGAGGAGCTGGCGACCGCCGTGCGCGGGCAGGGCGCCCACCTCAACGGCGAGCGGATCCGCTGCGGTTCGCCGGAGCCGGGCGCCGCGCTGCGGGTCGCCATCGCCCACCCGCTCTACACGAGCGACGAGAACAAGAGGACGCTGGCCCGGCTGGACGTCCCCGGGGTCGCGGCCCGGCCCTGCGGCTCGGCGGGCCTGGAGTACCTGAAGGTGGCCCGCGGCGAGATGGACGGCCTGGCCTTCACCTGGCCCTCGGCCTGGGACCACGCGGCCGGGCTGCTGCTGGTCGCGGAGGCCGGCGGGACGCAGAGCACGGTCGACGGGGTCCCCTTCCGGGTGGACCGCGACAACGCGCTGCCGTTCGCCGTCGGGCGGGACGAGGCCACCACCGTACGCATCCGGGAGCTGCTCCGGGGCGCCTGACCGGGTCCGGGACGGTCCGGGCGGGTCCGGGACGGTCCGGACGGTCCGAGGGGCGGAATATCCTGGGGGTGCAGGCGCCGCCGGAGACGAAGGAGTCGCAAGTGCCGTCGATTCTCGATGTGGTCGTGGTGGGGGCGGGCCCGAACGGGCTGACGGCCGCCGTCGAACTGGCCCGGCGTGGCTTCTCCGTGGCCGTGTTCGAAGCCGCCGACACGGTCGGCGGCGGTGCCCGGACCGAGGAGCTGACCCTTCCCGGTTTCCGGCACGACCCCTGCTCGGCGGTGCACCCGCTCGGAATCGGCTCGCCGGTCTTCGCCACGATGCCGCTCAAGCGGTACGGGCTGGAGTGGCTGCACGCCCCGCTGCCGATGGCGCACCCCTTCGACGACGGCACGGCCGCGGTCCTGTCCCGTTCGGTCGCGGAGACGGCGGCGTCCCTCGGGCCGCGCGACGCGGGCGTCTACCGGCGTCTGGTCGGGCCGTTCCTCGGTCAATGGGACACCCTGGCCCGCGACTTCATGTCCCTGCCGAGTACCGCGCTGCCCCGGGATCCGCTCATGCTCGCCCGCTTCGGGCTCGCCGGACTGCCGCCCGCCACCTGGATCCTGAGCCGCTTCCGCGACGAACGGGCCCGCGCGCTGTTGGCGGGCCTCGTGGCGCACGTCATCGCCCCGCTCGGCGGGATCGCCACCAGCGCCGTCGCCCTGGTCTTCGCGCTGGCGGCGCATGCGAACGGCTGGCCGATGCCGCGCGGCGGCTCGCAGTCCGTCTCCGACGCCCTCGCCGGATACCTGCGCGACCTCGGCGGGACCATCCACACCGGCTTCGAGGTCAAGCGGCTCGACGACCTCCCGCCCGCCCGCACCTACGTCTTCGACACCTCGCCGACCGCGCTGGCCCGCATCGCCCGCCTGGGGCACGTGTACGACGGCTACCGGTACGGCGCCTCCGTGTTCAAGCTCGACTACGCGCTGGACGGCCCGGTCCCGTGGACGGCCGAGGCGCCGCGCCGCGCCGGGACCGTCCAGATCGGCCCGCGCGCACGCGACATCGACGCCGCCCTGCAGCTCGCCTCCGGCGGCCGGGCCCCGCGCGCGCCCTTCCTCATCACCGCGCAGCCCAGCCTCGTCGACCCCGGCCGGGCGCCCGAGGGCAAGCACGTGTTCTGGGCGTACGGACATGTTCCAGCGGGCTGGGACGGCGACCTCACCGAAGCCGTCGAATCCCAACTGGAGCGCTTCGCCCCGGGCTTCCGCGACCTCGTGCTCGCCCGCGCCACAGCCGGCCCGCCCCAACTCGCCGCCCGCAATCCGAACTACGTCGGCGGCGACATCGCCTGCGGAGCCGCCTCGGGCCTCCAGCTCCTGCTGCGCCCCAAGCTCTCCCTCACCCCGTACACGACGGCCCACCCGGCGGTCTTCCTCTGCTCCTCGGCCACCCCGCCCGGCCCGGGCGTGCACGGCATGTCCGGCCACAACGCCGCCAAGGCGGTCTGGCGGCACCTGCGAAAGGGCTCCTGATGGTCCGGATCACCCTGGTCCTCGGCGACATCACCGCCGAGAAGGCCGACGCGATCGTCAACGCGGCGAACTCCTCACTGCTCGGTGGCGGCGGTGTCGACGGCGCCATCCACCGGCGCGGCGGGCCGGAGATCCTCGCCGCCTGCGAGGAACTGCGGCGTTCGCACTACGGCAAGGGGCTGGCGACCGGCCGGGCCGTGGCCACCACGGCCGGACGCCTCGGCGCCGGGCACGTCATCCACACGGTGGGCCCGGTCTGGTCGCGCGACGAGGACCGCTCCGCCCTGCTGGCCTCCTGCTACCGCGAGGCGCTCCGGGTCGCCGACGAGCTGGGGGCCCGGACGGTCGCCTTCCCGGCCATCTCCACCGGCGTCTACGGCTGGCCGATGGACGACGGGGCGCGGATCGCGGTGGAGACCGTGCGGGCAGCGAGGACCGGTGTCGAGGAGGCCAGGTTCGTCCTCTTCGACGACGCCGCGTACCAGGCGTTCGCCGACCGGGTCCGCGCCCCGTAGATCCCGGCCGTGGGAGCGGATCCGTCAGCGCCGCCCGTGCCCGGACCCGCCCGGGGCGGGCCGCGGGTAGGTCCGGGACTGCTTGACACTGCCGAACGCGAAGCTCGATTCGATCGAGGCGATCCCGGGGATCGCGTGGATCCGGTGGCGCACCAGGGCTTCGTAGGCTTCCAGGTCCTCGATGACGACCCGGAGCAGGTAGTCGCTGCTGCCCGCCATCAGGTAGCAGTCCTGGATGTGCTCGATGACCGCGACGTGCTCCTCGAACAGCCGCACCGCCTCCGCCGTGTGGCGTTCCAGCCGGATCCGGACGAAGACGGTGACCGGGAGCCCGAAGGCGACCTGGTCGACCATGGCCGTGTAGCCGCGGATCAGGCCCGCCTCCTCCAGCCGTCGCACCCGGCGCAGGCACGGTGAGGGGGACAGCCGGACGCGGTCGGCGAGGTCCTGGTTGGACAGGCGCCCGTCGGCCTGCAACTCCCTGATGATCTGCAGATCCACTGCGTCCATGGCCACTCCTTGGCAGAATCTGCCCCAAACGTATGTCCGAGAGGCAGAACTGGCAATCGCCTGCCCCGCCCCACGCTCTAGCGTTGCCCAGGCACGGACCGGATCGGTCCGGGTCTCAGAGGCTGGAGCACTTCCTTGGTCGCGACGAACACCACCCGGGCGACCCTGCCTCGCGATGCGGCGGGCCCGCAGGCCGGACACCCCGGCCGGCGCGGGCTCTCCCCCCAGGCCGAGGGCATGCTGGCACTGCTGGTCACGGTGTCGATCTGGGCGGCCTTCGCGCTCAGCGCCCGGGCCCTGAGCGGTTCCTCCCTGCTGCCCGCCGACGCGGCCCTGCTGCGCTTCGGTGTCCCGCTCGTCGTCCTGTTCCCCGCCCTGTGGCGGCGTCGGCGCGCCATCGCCGCGGTGCGGCCGGGTCCCGCAGTGAAGATCATCTGCGGTGCCGGGGTGCCGTTCTTCCTGGCCGCCATGCACGGCGGCGCCCTGACGTCCGCGGCCTTCGTCGGCTCCATCGTCCCCGGCATGGTCCCGCTGTTCGTCTCCGCGATCATGATCCGCCGGGGCCACGGCGCCCCGCGGGGCACGCAGGCCGCCGGGCTCGCCCTGATCGCGGCCGGTGTGGCCGCCCTCGTCTGGCGCTACGTCGTACCCGTCGACGCCGACGTACTCGCCGGCGCCGGCACGCTCCTGGTGGCCAGTGGCCTGTGGGCCCTCTACACCGTCGGGCTGCGCGAGGTGGACCTCGACCCGATCGGGTCGATCGGACTGCTCTGCCTGCCCTCCTTCGCGGTGATCGGGGCCCTGGTGCTCACGGGGGTGCTCCCCACCGGCATCGCGCACGCGGCGGGCAGTGACATCGCGTTGTTCCTCGTCGTGCAGGGCCTGGGGGTCGGCCTGTGCGCCGGCCTGCTGTACGCCTTCGCCATCCGCCGCCTCGGAGCCGAGCGCAGCGCCGTCGTCGGCAGCCTCAGCCCCGTCGCCGTCGTCCTGCTCGCCATCCCGCTGCTCGGCGAGACGCCGACCCCCGCCGTCCTCGTCGGCGTCCCCCTGATCACCGCCGGCGTCGTTCTCGCCAACCGCCGCACACGACCCGAGGTTCCCGCAGATGCTTGAGCTCCTCCCCACGCCGCCCACCGACCCGCTCTGGGACCTGACCTACGAGTTCGGCAACGACGAGCGGCCCGAACGCCTGAACCTCGTCCTCGGCGTCTACCGGGACCAGACGGGCACCACTCCCGTCATGACCGCCGTGCGCGAGGCCGAGATCCGGCTGGCGGAGCGCTCCGACTCCAAGGAGTACCGCGGGCTCTCCGGCAACGCCGCCTTCAACCGCTCCCTGCTGGAGCTGGTCCTGGGCCCCGCCGGGCCCACCGGCCGGGCCGCGGCCGTCCAGACCGTCGCGGGCTCCGGCGCGCTGCGACTGCTGGCCGACCTGATCTGCCGGACCCGCCCGGGCACCACGGTCTGGATCAGTGATCCGGCCTACGTCAACCACCGGCCCATCCTGGAGGCCGCCGGGCTGCGCGTGCGCACGTACGGCTGGCGCGACGCCGAGGGCGGCTTCGACACGGCCGGTGTGCCGGCGGCGCTGGCTGACGCGCAGCGGGACGACGTGGTCCTGCTCCAGGGCTGCTGCCACAACCCCACGGGCGTGGACCCCCTGCTGGACGACTGGGAGGCGCTCGCCGAGTCGGCCACCCGCGTCGGCTGGGTGCCCTTCGTCGACCTCGCCTACCACGGGCTCGGCGACGGCCTGGAGGCCGACCTGGTGCCCACGCGGATGCTGGCGGCGCGCGTGCCGGAAATGCTGATCGCGGTCAGCTGCTCGAAGAACTTCGGTCTCTACAGCGACCGCGTCGGCTGCGCCATCGTGCTCGGCACCTCGGACCGGGCCGTGCGGCACGCCGAGACCGCCCTGCAGAACGCCGCCCGGACCCTCTACTCGATGCCGCCCGAGCACGGCGCGGCCGTCGTGACCACGATCCTGGAGGACGAGGGGCTGCGGGCCGCCTGGCGGGCGGAGCTGGAGGTCATGCGCGGCCGGATCATGGACAATCGGGCCGACCTGGTCGCCCACCTGGGCGCGCTCGGCTGCGCGGAGCAGGCACGCTTGCTCGCCCGGCAGAAGGGGATGTTCTCGATGCTGCCGCTGTCCGCGCAGCAGATGCTCCGGCTGCGCAGGCAGTACGCCGTCTACGGCACGACGTCGGGGCGGATCAACATCGCGGGCATCCCGGCGCACCGGATCCCCTGCCTCGCCCGGGGCATCGCGGGAGTCCTGGACATACCCGACGCGCCCCGCACCCTGCCGCGGCAGCAGTCCGGACCGGCCGCCGCCTTGCGGGCGTAAGTTCGGGGCCGCGCAATACACGACAGTCCCGCCGGACACGACAGTCCCCGGCAGTCTGTCGATTCCATGAGCCATCCGCCGTCGCCGATGGCTCCCCTGGTCGACAGGTGCTGCCGGGGGCCTGGCCAGAGCCTGGACAAGGGTCACGCGGGCCTGAGGACGTCTCCAGAGGGAGGTGCGGCTCTTTCCGGTTATCCGGTGTATTGATGAGTTTCCTCCGAATTTGCCCCGAGTCAAGGCTTTGTTCGGCATAGTCCGGAAAGAAATCCGCGTCGCGCTCGGTCCCCGGTGCGGACCGGCTGACACAGAGCCCCGCGCTCACGCCTCGGATAGGGTGAATCGGAAGAATCAGGCCCCCCGGGGTGAGGTCGGTGCGTTGGACACTTACCAGGCGACGAGCGAGGTGCCGGACCCGCCGGCCGCGGCTGTCGGGTACGCGGGCGTACTCCGGGAGCTGCTGCCCATCGCCCTGTGGCGGGAGGACGCCGACGGGCGCGTCGTGGAGTGGTCGCTGGCCGCCCAGGACCTGCTCGGGCACCGCCCCGAGGACGTCATCGGCCTCCCCGGCAGCGCCGTGCTCGTCCCCGAGGCCAACCGCGAGCTCGCCGACGAGCTGACCCGGCGCGTCCAGTCCGGTGAGACCGTCGTCGGCACCCTGCCCGTGCGCCACCGCGACGGCCACCGCGTCCCGATGGAGATGTGGATCGTCCCCGCCGTCGACCCGCGGGGCCGCATGGGAGCCATGCTCATCGCCGTGGAGACCTCCGAGGTACTCCACATGCGGGACTCGCTCGCCGCGCTCCAGAGCCTGTTCACCCAGTCGCCCATAGGACTCGCCACCCTCGGCACGGACCTGCGCTTCCTCCGCGTCAACGACGCCCTGGCCCGGATGAACGGCGTCTCCGCCGCCGAACACCTCGGCAAACGGCTCACCGAGGTGGTCCCCGGGGTCAACGCCGCCGCGCTCGAGTCCACGATGCGGCAGGTCCTCGACCGGGGCACCGCCGTCGTCGACGTCCGCCGCACCGGGCGCACGCCGGCCGACCCGGAGAACGACCGCACATGGTCCTGCTCGTACGCCCCGCTGCTGGACGGCTCCGGCCGGGCCCTCGGCCTGATCGCCTCGCTCATCGACATCACCGAGGGCCAGCAGGCCCAGGCCGACGCCGAACGGGCCCGGCACCGGTTCGCCCTGCTCGCCGAGGCGGGCACCCGCATCGGCACTACCCTGGACCTCCACCAGACCGCCCAGGAGATCGTGGACGTGCTGGTGCCGCAGCTCGCCGACTCGGCGGACGTACAACTGCTCGAAGCGGTACTGGGCCCCGACGAGGGCCCCGTCCCCACGGCCTCCACCCGCGGTGTCCTGCGCCGCCTGGCCGCCCACTTCCCCGACCCGACCGCCCCCACTGCGAAACTCGCCCCCGGCCAGACCTTCCAGATCCCCATGGGCACCACCTACGAGCAGGTCATCGCCGAGGGACAGCCCATGAACCTCTACCTCGCCGACATCCCGGCACTGATCACCTCACCGCGCGCCGAGGCGCTGCGCACCTACCTCGCCACCCTGGGGTCGGCCCGCCTGGTCCCGCTGGTCGCCCGCGGCACGGTGCTCGGTGCCGTCGCCGTGACGCGCACACGCGAGCGCGAACCCTTCGACGAGGAGGACCGCGTCCTCGTCGACGAGCTGGTCGCCCGTGCCGCGCTCAACATCGACAACGCCCGGATGTACACCCTCCAGCGCCAGGCCGCCCTCACCCTCCAGCGCAGCCTCACCAACAGCGCGCTGCCCGAGGTCCCTGGCCTCGAACTCACCGGCCGCTACCTGCCCGCCAGCGACCACGACGTCGGCGGGGACTGGTACGACGCCATCCCGCTGCCCGGCGGCCGCACCGGGCTGGTCATCGGGGACGTCATGGGCCACGGGATCCACGCCGCCGCCGTCATGGGACAGCTGCGGACGGCGGTACGGACCCTCGCCCGCCACGACGTGCCCCCGGCCGAGCTGCTCCGCTCGCTCGACGCCGTCGTGGCCGACCTGGGCGAGGACGAGATGGCCACCTGCGTGTACGCCGTCCACGACGCGGCGACCGGCGTCTGCGTGATCGCCCGGGCCGGCCACCCGCCGCCCGCCGTGGTCACCCCCGACGGGGACATCACCTTCCTCGACGGCCCGCCCGGGACCCCGCTGGGCACGGGCGGCCAGGACTTCCGTACCGAGGAGGTACGGCTGCCCCCGGGGAGCCTGCTCGTGCTCTACACCGACGGCCTCATCGAGGCCCGGGACCGGGACCTCGACGAGGGCATGGCCCAGCTGGCGGGGGCCCTGCCCCGGGTGGACCAGCCCCTGGAGGAACTGTGCGACGGGATCCTGCGGCGGCTGCTGCCGTGCGCCCAGCAGGACGACGTCGCCGTGCTGCTGGCCCGCACCCGGGCGGTGTGAGCCGGCGGTCCGGACCCACCGGCCCGGACCCGGGCCGCCGGCTCACCAGGCCAGGTCCTCCAGCGCGTCCAGGTCCAGTGGCTCCGCCGCCTGCGGCTCCGGGCCCCCGGTCAGCGGCAGCTCGGCCCAGATGACCTTGCCGCGGTCGGTGTAACGGGTGCCCCACCGGTCGGCGTACTGGGCGACGAGGAACAGTCCGCGCCCGCCCTCGTCCGTGGTCGCCGCGTACCGCAGGTGCGGTGAGGTGCTGCTGCCGTCCGAGACCTCGCAGATCAGGGTCCGGTCGCGCAGCAGCCGTACTCCCACGGGCGCGCTCCCGTACCGGATGGCGTTCGTGACCAGCTCGCTGAGGATCAGCTCGGTGGTGAAGGAGATCTCGTCCAGCCCCCACGCGGCGAGCTGCGCCGCACCCGCGTTGCGCACCCGTGAGACGGCCGAGGCCTCGCCCGGCACCTCCCACTCGGCGATCCTGTCGGCCTCCAGCCGCCGCGTGTCGGCGATCAGCAGCGCGATGTCGTCGCTGGGCACCGGGAACAGCATCGCGGTGAGCACGTCCGAGCAGGCCTGCTCCGGGCTGCGGCCGGGCCGCGAGAGAGCTCCGCGGAGCAGGTGCAGTCCGGTGTCGAAGTCCCGGTCCCGGTCCTCCACCAGGCCGTCGGTGAAGAGCACCAGCCGACTTCCCTCGGGGAGCGTGAACTCGGCGGCTTCGAAGGGCATGCCGCCGACGCCCAGGGGGAGTCCGGCCGGCAGCTCGAGGAACTCGACAGCCTCTTCGGGGCGGATCAGCGCGGGTCCGGGATGGCCGGCGCTGGCCATCAGGCACCGCCCGGAGACCGGGTCGTAGACCGCGTAGAGGCAGGTGGCCCCGGTGACCCCGGCCGGCTCGGCGGCCCCGTCGGAGACGTCCTCGGCGGCCCCCTCCTCGTCCCCGCCCGCGAGCCCGGTCCCGGTGTCGTTCTGGTCGATCCGGTTGATCAGTTCGTCCAGGTGGCCGAGCAGCTCGTCGGGGGGCAGGTCCAGGGTGGAGAAATTGTGCACCGCGGTCCGCAGCCGGCCCATGGTGGCCGCGGCGTGCACCCCGTGCCCGACGACATCGCCGACGACCAGCGCCACCCGGCCGCCCGGCAGCGGGATCACGTCGAACCAGTCCCCGCCGACCCCCGCCTTCGCGGGCAGGTAGCGGAAGGCGACGCGCACGGCGTTCTGGGCGGGCAGCACCCGGGGCAGGAGGCTGCGCTGCAGCGTCACGGCCACCGCGTGCTCGCGGGTGAACCGGCGGGCGTTGTCGATGGAGACCGCCGCGCGCGCACCCAGCTCCGCCGCGAAGGAGCGGTCCTCCTCGTCGAAGGGCTCCGGGGTGTCGGCGGCCCGCCAGAAGTTGGCCATGCCCAGGACCACCCCCCGGGCCTGGAGCGGTACGGAGATCAGCGAGTGCAGACCGTAGTCGAGGGCCACCCGGGTGCCCTGGGCGTCCTGGGCCCTCCAGCCCATGGCCGCCTTCAGGTCGGACGCGAGCACCGCGTGCCCGGCGTCCAGGGCCGCCGCCATCGGGGCGGTCGGGACGACGAACCGGATGATGTCGCCGACGGGCTGGAGCGGCGAGTCGGCACGCACGCCGGTGATGGCGGCCCGGCGCATCTCCGTGTAGACACCGGTGACCATCGAAGGCTCGTCCCCGTGCAGCACCGGCTCCAGCAGCTCCACCGTGACGAAGTCCGCGAACCGGGGGACCGCGACCTCCGACAGCTCCTCGGCGGTCCGCACCACGTCCAGGGTGGTACCGATCCGCACGCCGGCGTCGTAGAGCAGCTGCAGCCGGCCGCGGGCCACCTCGGCCCGTCCGGAGACCGCGGCGAGCTCGGTGGAGTCGCGCAGGGTCACGACGCTGCCCGTGGACATGCCCCGGTACTGCTTGGTGGGCCGCACGTTGACGGCGAGCAGCCGGTCGCCCGCCAGGTGCACGTGGTCCGTCACCACCCTGCCGGAGGCGAGCAGCTCGGCGGTACGCGGGTCGAGCCCGAGGTCGGTGACGTGCCGGCTCTCCGGGTCGGGCGGCAGACCGAGGAGCCGGCGGGCCTCGTCGTTGGCCAGGACCAGCCGCTGGTCGGCGTCGATGATGACCACGCCCTCGCGGACGGCGTGCAGGACGGCCTCGTGGTGCTCGTTGATCCGGGACATCTCGGCAGCGCCCAGGCCCCGGGTCTGGCGCCGCAGCCGACCGCTGACCAGGGCGGCGCCGCTCGTGCCGAGCAGCAGGGCGCCTGCGGCCGCGCCGAGCAGGAGCGGGAGCTGGCCCTCGACGACCTGGGAGACGTTCTCGACGTCTATGCCCGTGCCGACCAGGCCGATGACGACGCCGTCGGCGTTCCGTATCGGGACGACGGCCCGGACGGCGTCGCTCGGCTCGCCGCGGAAGGTCTCCGTGAAGGCATGCCCGGCGAGGGCGCGGCTGAGGTCACCGGTGGCCCGCCGGCCGATCAGCTCGGGCCGCGAGTCGGTGTAGCGGACCCCGTCGGTGTTCATGACGGCGATGAAGTCGAGGCCCGAGCCCCGGCGGGCGGCCTCGGCCAGCGGCTGGAGCACGGCGGTCGGATCCGCCGAGATCAGTGCCGCCGCGATACCGGGGGCGTGCGCGAAGGCCTCGGCGGCCGCGAGCGAGCGGTGCCGGGCGTCGCGCTCGCTGTCGTGCCGGGCCTGGAACACCAGGGCCGACGTGGCCGCGGCGATCAGCAGGAGCACGACCAGCGCCTGGAGGGCGAACACCTGACCGGCGACACTGTGTGCCCACCGGGACAGTCGCGCGGACAGGCGCGAGCCCCACCCGGTCGGCTGGCGACCAAAACGTCCGGTCATGAGCCCTTTCTAACACTGTCCGGAGCGTTTGGTGCGGCTGCCGGTGCGCACGAGGCGGCGCGGTACGCGCGCGGCCCGAGACCGACGTACGCGGTGAAGTGCTGGCGGAAGGTGACCTCACTGGCGAAACCGGCCCGCCGGGCCACCTCCGGCACCGGATGGTCGGTGCGCTCCAGCAGCTTGCGGGCCGCGTCCAGCCGGTGGCCCAGCAGCCACCGGTGCGGGGTGGTGCCGGTGGCGGCGGCGAAGTGCCGGGCGAAGGAACGCGGGGACATCCCGGCCCAGCCGGCCATGGTCGCCACGGACAGGGGCTCCTGCAGCGAGCGCAGGGCACGCGCCCGTACGGCGGCCAGCGCCTCGGCCGTCCGGTCCGCGGCCGGGACGGGCCGGTCCAGGTACTGGGCGTGGTCCCCGGTGCGGAAGGGGCCCGTCACCATGGAACGGGCGATGGCGGCCGCGGCCTCGGCGCCGTGCGCCTCCCGGACCAGGTGCAGGCACAGGTCGATCCCGGAGGCCACCCCCGCGGAGGTCCACAGCCCGCCGTCCTCGACGTAGAGGGGGGCATCCTCGACCACGATCCCCGGATAGCGGGCGGCGAGCCGCGGAGCCAGCCACCAGTGGGTGACCGCCCGGCGGCCCTCCAGCAGACCGGCCTCCGCGAGGATGAACGCCCCCGCGCACAGGGCGGCGATCGGCACGCCCCGGCCGTGCGCCTCGCGCAGGGCGGCGAGGACCGGTCCGGGCGTCGGATCGGCCGGCTCGGCCAGCGCCGGTACGACGACCAGGTCCGCGGTGGCCAGCCAGTCCAGCCCCCGGTCGGGGGCCAGGGTCAGCCCGCCGGGCAGCGGAATCGGACCGGGCTCCAGGG
>NZ_JBSGZP010000041.1:0-19966 GCF_053611065.1 Streptomyces sp. NPDC054840 | reverse complement strand
CCGCCCTTTCTCCGTTTCCCGGGGCGCCGCCCCGGACCCCGCCGGGCTCCGCCCCGGACCCCGCGCATCGAACGCCGGCGGGACTGGGAGATCGGGGCTCCGCCCCGGACCCCGCGCCTGAAACGCCGGCGGGGCTGGGAGATCGGGCCTCCGCCCTGGACCCGCGCATCGAACGCCGGCGGGGCTGGGATGTGCCGGATGGCGCGGTTGTGCCGGCGGGTTGGGTTGTGCCGAAGGGGCGCGGTTGTGCCGACGGGGCTGGAGACGGCTACGCGCGGGCGATCGGGGCCAGGGTGGCCGAGGTGAGCGTGGTCAGGTCCGACGGGGAGAGTTCGATCTCCAGGCCGCGGCGCCCCGCCGAGCAGCAGATCGTGGGGTGCGCCGAGGCCGAGGCGTCGATCACCGTACGCAGCCGCTTGCGCTGCCCCAGCGGGGAGATGCCGCCCAGGACGTAGCCCGTGGTGCGCTGCGCGAGGGCGGGGTCGGCCATCGCCGCCCGCTTGCCCCCGACCGCCGTCGCCAGGGCCTTGAGGTCCAGCGACCCCGAGACCGGGACCACCGCGACCGTCAGTACGCCGTCCACGTCCGCGACCAGCGTCTTGAAGACCTGGGCGGGCGAGACACCGAGCGCCTGGGCCGCCTCCTCCCCGTACGAGGGATGGGCCGGGTCGTGCTCGTACGCGTGCGTGGTGAACGCGACGCCCGCCGCCGTCAGCGCGACGATCGCCGGGGTACCTGCCGCCTGCTTGGACTTCTTCGTCATCGGTGGGTGCTCAGTTCGGGCTCGTCGGGGCACGCGTCAGTTCCACCGCCGGCAAGGACGGCAGGTGGCGGATCACCGCCGTCTCCGTGCGCAGCAGCTTCAGCTCCTCCGCCAGCCTCGTCGCGGTGTCCGGGGCCTGGAGCAGCCGCTGCTTCGCCGGGATGTCCAGCACCGCCGCCGCTGCCACCAGGTAGGAGACCACCGACGGTTCGTCGGGGAGTTCCGCGCCCGTCAGGGACCGCTCACGGGCCCCGGCCAGCCGCTTCTGGTAGTTGCGGAAGGCCCGCAGCACCCCCTCGGCCAGCACGCCCGCGCCGTCGCCCGCGTCCTCCGGGAGCTCCTCCAGCTCCGCGGTCAGGAACGGGCCCGAGGCGTCGACCGAGATCAGGCGGACCCGCGTCGTACCGGTCGCCAGGACCTCGAAGCTGCCGTCCTCCCGCTCCCGCACGGTCGCCGCGTCCGCGATGCACCCCACCCGGTGAAAGGCCTGGATCGGGTCGGGGCCGAAGCCCGCCGCCGGGCCCCGCTCGGGCAGGGAGGTCTGGTCCGGCAGGCCGGGCGCGGTCGGCGCGACCTCCCGGCCGTCGCGGATCGCGACGACCGCGAAACGGCGCGGCTCGTCCTCGCCCGTCTTCAGCAGCTCGCGCATCATGGCGCGATAACGCTCCTCGAAGATGTTCAACGGGAGGACGAGTCCCGGGAACAGCACCGAGTTCAGCGGGAAGAGGGGCAGGCGAACGGTGGTCACCTGGCACAGGGTAATCGCCCGGGCCCCCGAGAGTGCCCGGCGTTTTGAGGGGCGGACGGCGTCACGTGCGCGCTCCACCGGACGACCCCCCGCCGCCGTCACCCCCGCCGCAGCAGCCGCGAGGCCCCCGCCGCCACCGTCGTGGCCAGGATCCAGCCCATGACGACCAGGCCCGCCGCCCCCCACTGCCAGCCGCCCTCCAGCTTCCACTGCCCCTGCTGACCGAGGTCGATCACCGGGAGCAGCAGGTCCAGCGCGTACAGGGCGGCGCTCCACTGCGGGTGCTCCTCCGCCTTGATCGCGGGCGGGTCCAGCTGGGAGAACAGCAGCGTCCCCGCCGCCCACAGCACCGCCATCCACAGCGCGGCCCGGCCCGGCCGGTAGCCGTAGACCACCGTCCAGTCCTGGAGGTACCCCCACGCCTTCGGCCAGGGCGGCAGCGTGTCCCGCCGCCGCCGCTGTTTGGCCAGCAGCACCTCGCGGGCGTCCGCATCCTCGCCGCTGGTCCGCAGTACGGCGGCCAGCCGCTCGTACGGCTCCGGCGAGTACTCGGGAGTGGCGGCCGCCACCCACTCCAGGCGGCGCGAGAGCGGGAAATGGCCCCGGGGCGCGAGGTTCTCGTAGACGAACCCCTCGATGGACAAGCCGCCCGGGCCCGGCCAGCTCGTGGAGGTGTCGACGAGCTTGACCACCTTGGCCCCGGACACCACCACCCGCCCGTACTCCGGCCGCTCGCCGACGAAACGGAACTCGGGGGTCTGGATCCGGCGCAGGGAGATCTCCTGCTCGTCGGTGAGCGCGAACCGCGCACCGTAGAAGTCGATGGCGTCCCCGAACCGCCCGTCGTCCAGCCGCAGCCCGCCCCGGCACTCGAAGTGCTGGGCCCGCCGACCGCGCACGGGCGTCGACCCCAGCCCGTACGGAGGAGTGGAGGAGCCCCCGTACGCCGCGTAGTCCAGCGCGATGGAGGTCAGGTAGAGGGTCCGCTCGACCGTCAGCTGCGGGGCGTTCAGCGCGAACCGCCCGGACGGGTTGCACAGGCGGGCCCCGCGCAGGTTCATCGACACGCCGACCTTGGCTCCGCGCAGGCTCACCTCCCCGTACGTCTCCAGCAGCTCCCCCTGTAAGTCCTGCGCGACGGACAGCCCGTCGGCGGCGATCGCCCGGCCCTTGCCGTCCCGCTGCACCACGGCCTGGCTGATCAGCAGGTCGGTGCCGATCTGCGCGTCGGTCAGGCGGATCCCGCGCGCCACCCGGCAGCGCGGCAGGTGCAGATCGCCCTCGGTGTGCAGCCGGGCGGCCTCCAGCCGCGGTATCGCGCAGTTGACCATCCGCAGCGTGCCGACACGGGCCTCGGACAGCTGGATCTCGCTGTCGAAGCGGCAGGACTGGAGCTCCACGTACGGGGCCACCGCGCCGCCGGACAGTTCCAGCCGCCCGCTGATCCGCGCCCCGCGCAGCTTGAGCGAGGCCACCCGGCCCGGCACCGGGGCCGGGCCGTGCAGCAGCAGCCGGGCGACCACCCGGGCGCGGACGCTGCGCTCGGGCCCCCAGACGTGCTCGGCGTGCGGATCGTCCCGGTCGGCGGCCCGGCTGCTGAGATCGCAGACGCTGCCGGTGCGGTACGCGTCCCACATGCGCCGTTCGGAAGCGGTGAGATCCGCCGGTTCCTCGTCCGTGCGCGCCTCGGTCACGGCGGCCCCCCTCCGCTGTCATCTACGTGTAGGGGAACGCTATCGGGCCCCTGTGACATCCGGGGCCTGTATCAGCCAGTGATACGGGCGGACGGTGGCGCGAAGCGGTCTGAGAGAATTGTGAGGTGATCTCTCGTATCGACCTGCGCGGTGACGCCCTCCCCGAGGGCGGCGCCCTGCGCGATCTGCTGCCCCGTGCCGAGTTCGACGTAGAAGCTGCCCTGGAGAAGGTGCGGCCCATCTGCGAGGACGTCCATCATCGTGGCACGGCGGCGCTGATCGAGTACGCGCAGAAGTTCGACGGGGTCGAGCTCTCGCAGGTCCGGGTGCCCGCGGAGGCCATCAAGGCCGCTCTGGAGCAGCTGGACCCCGCCGTCCGCGCCGCCCTGGAGGAGTCGATCCGGCGCGCCCGGATCGTGCACCGGAACCAGCGCCGCACCGAGCACACCACCCAGGTGGTCCCCGGCGGCACCGTGACCGAGAAGTGGGTTCCGGTGGAACGCGTGGGACTGTACGCCCCGGGCGGCCGCTCGGTGTACCCCTCCTCCGTCGTCATGAACGTCGTACCGGCCCAGGAGGCGGGCGTCGAGTCGATCGCGCTCGCATCCCCGCCGCAGAAGGAGTTCGACGGGCTTCCGCACCCGACGATCCTCGCCGCGTGCGCGCTCCTCGGCGTGGACGAGGTGTACGCGGCCGGTGGCGCCGTGGCCGTCGCCATGTTCGCGTACGGCACCGAGGACTGCCTGCCGGTCAACATGGTGACCGGCCCCGGCAACATCTGGGTAGCCGCCGCCAAGCGCTACTTCACCGGGAAGATCGGCATCGACACCGAGGCCGGCCCGACCGAGATCGCCGTCCTCGCCGACTCCACGGCCGACCCCGTGCACGTCGCCGCCGACCTGATCAGCCAGGCCGAGCACGACCCGCTGGCCGCCGCCGTGCTCGTCACGGACTCCGCCGAGCTCGCGGACGCCGTCGAGAGGGAGCTGGAGCCGCAGGTCGCCGCGACCAAGCACGTCGAGGACCGGATCAAGCCCGCGCTCGCCGGCAAGCAGTCCGCGATCGTGCTGGTCGACAGCCTGGACGACGGCCTCAAGGTCGTCGACGCGTACGGCGCCGAGCACCTGGAGATCCAGACCGCCGACGCGGCCGCCCGGGCCGCCCGCGTACGCAACGCCGGCGCGATCTTCGTCGGCCCGTGGGCCCCCGTCTCGCTCGGCGACTACTGCGCCGGCTCGAACCACGTGCTGCCCACCGGCGGCTGCGCCTGCCACTCCTCCGGCCTGTCCGTGCAGTCCTTCCTGCGCGGCATCCACATCGTCGACTACACGAGGGACGCCCTCGCCGAGGTCACCCACCACGTGGTGACACTGGCCGAGGCCGAGGACCTGCCCGCGCACGGCGCCGCCCTGAAGGCACGCTTCGGATGGAAGGTGCCCACCCAGTGAGCTTCGGCATCGACGACCTGCCCATCCGGGACGAGCTGCGCGGCAAGAGCCCGTACGGCGCCCCGCAGCTCGACGTGCCCGTCCAGCTGAACACCAACGAGAACCCGTACGAGCTGCCCGCCGAGCTCGTCGCGCGCATCGCCGAGCGCGTCGCCGAGGCGGCCCGCACCCTCAACCGCTACCCCGACCGGGACGCGGTCGAGCTGCGCACCGAGCTGGCCGCCTACCTCACCCGTACGGGCAAGCACCCGGTGGCGCGGGAGAACGTATGGGCCGCCAACGGCTCCAACGAGGTCATCCAGCAGCTGCTGCAGACCTTCGGCGGTCCCGGCCGCACCGCGCTCGGCTTCGAGCCCTCCTACTCGATGCACGCGCTGATCTCCCGCGGCACCGGCACCGGCTGGATCTCCGGCCCGCGCCGCGAGGACTTCACGATCGAGGTGGAGACGGCGGAGCGGGCGATCGCCGAGCACGCCCCCGACGTCGTCTTCATCACCTCGCCCAACAACCCCACGGGCACCGCGGTCGGGGCCGAGACGGTCCTCGCCCTCTACGAGGCCGCGCAGGCGGCCAAGCCCTCCCTGGTGATCATCGACGAGGCGTACGTGGAGTTCAGCCACCGGGACTCGCTGCTGCCCCTCATCGAGGGCCGCCCGAACCTGGTGGTCTCCCGGACGATGTCCAAGGCCTTCGGCGCGGCCGGTCTGCGCCTGGGCTACCTGGCGGCGCACCCCGCCGTCGTCGACGCCGTCCAGCTGGTGCGCCTGCCGTACCACCTGTCGGCCGTCACCCAGGCCACCGCACTGGCCGCCCTGGAGCACACCGACACCCTGCTCGGCTACGTCGAGCAGCTCAAGGCCGAGCGCGACCGCCTGGTCGTCGAACTGCGGGCCGTCGGCTTCGAGGTCACCGATTCCGACGCGAACTTCATCCAGTTCGGGAAGTTCGAGGACTCGCACACCGCCTGGCAGAAGATCCTCGACCAGGGCGTCCTGGTCCGGGACAACGGCGTACCGGGATGGCTGCGGGTCACCGCGGGCACCCCGGCGGAGAACGACGCGTTCCTGGAAGCGGTTCGCGCACTGAAGAAGGAGCAGCACGCATGAGCCGCATCGGACGGGTCGAACGGACCACCAAGGAGACCTCGGTCGTCGTCGAGATAAATCTCGACGGCACCGGCCAGGTCGACGTCTCGACGGGCGTGGGCTTCTACGACCACATGCTCGACCAGCTCGGGCGCCACGGCCTCTTCGACCTCACCGTCAAGACCGAGGGCGACCTGCACATCGACAGCCACCACACCATCGAGGACAGCGCCCTCGCTCTCGGCGCCGCCTTCAAGCAGGCCCTCGGCGACAAGGTCGGCATCTACCGCTTCGGCAACTGCACCGTGCCGCTCGACGAGTCCCTCGCCCAAGTGACCGTCGACCTGTCCGGCCGCCCCTACCTCGTGCACACCGAGCCCGAGAACATGGCGCCGATGATCGGCGCGTACGACACGACGATGACCCGGCACATCTTCGAGTCCTTCGTCGCGCAGGCCCAGATCGCCCTGCACATCCACGTCCCGTACGGCCGCAACGCCCACCACATCGTGGAGTGCCAGTTCAAGGCCCTCGCCCGGGCCCTGCGCTACGCCGCCGAGTTCGACCCGCGCGCGGCCGGCATCCTGCCCTCCACGAAGGGCGCCCTCTAGCCGTGAACGGCCTCAACACCATCCTGATCGTCCTCGGTCTGTTCCTGGCCGGGGGCGTCTACTCCTTCCAGAAGCAGAAGATGCCCAAGTCGGTCATCATCCTGCTGGCCCTCGCCTCCGCGATGTGCCTCGCCGCCGGAGTCCTGCGAATCCAGGGAATTTGGGAATGAGCGCAGTCCGCCCCACCAAGAACGTCGTCGTCTTCGACTACGGCTTCGGAAACGTCCGCTCCGCCGAGCGGGCCCTCGCCCGCGTCGGCGCGAACGTCGAGATCACCCGCGACTACGACAAGGCCATGGACGCCGACGGACTCCTCGTCCCCGGTGTCGGCGCCTTCTCCGCCTGCATGCAGGGCCTCAAGGACGCCCGCGGCGACTGGATCATCGGCCGCCGGCTCTCCGGAGGCCGCCCGGTCATGGGCATCTGCGTCGGCATGCAGATCCTCTTCGAGCGCGGCATCGAGCACGGCGTCGAGACCGAGGGCCTGGACGAGTGGCCCGGCACGGTCGGCCCGCTCAGGGCCCCGATCGTCCCCCACATGGGCTGGAACACCGTCGAGGCCCCGGCCGACAGCCAGGCCTTCAAGGACCTGGACGCCGACGCCCGGTTCTACTTCGTGCACTCCTACGCGGCGCGCGACTGGAGCCTCGAAGTCACCAACCCCCTGATCCGCGCCCCCAAGGTCACCTGGGCCACCCACGGCGAGCGTTTCGTGGCGGCGGTGGAGAACCGGGCCCTGTGGGCCACGCAGTTCCACCCCGAGAAGTCCGGCGACGCCGGCGCCCAGCTCCTCACCAACTGGATCGAGACCCTGTGATGACCGCACCCACGCTCGAACTGCTGCCCGCGGTCGACGTCCGCGACGGACAGGCCGTGCGCCTCGTGCACGGGGTGTCCGGCAGCGAGACCTCCTACGGCTCCCCGCTGGAAGCGGCCCTCGCCTGGCAGCGCTCCGGCGCCGAATGGCTGCACCTGGTCGACCTGGACGCCGCCTTCGGCACCGGCGACAACCGCGCCCTGGTCGCCGAGATCACCCGCGCCATGGACATCAAGGTCGAGCTGTCCGGCGGCATCCGTGACGACGCCTCGCTCGCCGCGGCCCTCGCCACGGGCTGCACCCGCGTCAACCTGGGCACCGCCGCCCTGGAGACCCCCGAGTGGGCCGCCCAGGCCATCGCCGAGCACGGCGACAAGATCGCGATCGGCCTCGACGTCCGCGGCACCACCCTCAAGGGCCGCGGCTGGACCAGCGAGGGCGGCGACCTCTACGAGACCCTCGCCCGCCTGGACTCCGAGGGCTGCGCCCGCTACGTCGTCACCGACATCGGCAAGGACGGCACGCTGACCGGCCCCAACCTGGAGCTGCTGAAGAACGTCTGCGCCGCCACCGACCGGCCCGTCGTCGCCTCCGGCGGCATCTCCTCGCTCGACGACCTGCGGGCCCTGTCCGAACTGGTCCCGCAGGGCGTCGAGGGCGCGATCGTCGGCAAGGCCCTGTACGCCAAGGCCTTCACCCTGGAAGAAGCCCTGAAGGTGGTCTCCGCATGAGCAGCTCCCCCGACTCGACGGCCGGCGTCCGCCGCATCTCCTCCGGCGGTGCCTACGAGGACGTCATCGCCTACTCGCGCGCCGTGGCCCTCTCCAACGGCCTGGTCCTGGTCTCCGGCTGCACCGCGGCCGACGGGGGCGGCCCGTACGACCAGACGATCAAGGCCTTCGAGGTCGCCTTCAAGGCCCTCGCCGAGGCCGGCCTGGGACCCGAGGACGTGGTCCGCACCCGGATGTACCTCACGCACGCCCGGGACGTCGAAGAGGTGGGCCGCGCCCACAAGCAGCTCTTCGACGCGGTACGGCCCGCCGCGACCATGCTGATCGTCTCCGGCTTCGTCGACCCCAGCATGGTCGTCGAGGTGGAGGTAGAGGCGTTCAAGGCGGTGACCGCATGACCCTCGCCGTACGCGTGATCCCCTGCCTGGACGTGGACAACGGCCGGGTCGTCAAGGGCGTCAACTTCCAGAACCTGCGCGACGCGGGCGACCCGGTGGAGATGGCCAAGCTGTACGACGCCGAGGGCGCCGACGAGCTGACCTTCCTCGACATCACCGCGTCCTCCGGGAACCGCGAGACCACGTACGACGTGGTGCGCCGCACCGCCGAGCAGGTCTTCATCCCGCTCACGGTGGGCGGCGGCGTCCGCACCGCCGACGACGTCGACAAACTCCTTCGCGCGGGAGCGGACAAGGTGGGCGTGAACACGGCCGCCATCGTCCGCCCCGAGCTGATCCAGGAGATCGCGGAGCGCTTCGGCCGGCAGGTCCTCGTGCTGTCCGTGGACGCGCGCCGCACGGCCGCCGGGACCTTCGAGGTCACCACGCACGGCGGCCGGCAGGGCACCGGCATCGACGCGGTCGAGTGGGCGCACCGGGCGGCGGAGCTGGGCGCGGGGGAGATCCTGCTCAACTCGATGGACGCGGACGGTACCAAAGACGGCTACGACATCGAGATGATCGCGGCGGTCCGCAAGCACGTCACGGTCCCGGTGATCGCCTCGGGCGGCGCGGGCCGCCTCGCCGATTTCGCCCCGGCGATCGAAGCGGGTGCGGATGCGGTGCTGGCGGCGTCGGTGTTCCACTTCGGCGACCTCCGCATCGCCGAAGTCAAAACGGCCCTCCGCGAAGCGGGCCACCCCGTCCGCTGACCTCGCCCTGGCCGGGCGCTACGTTTCCGGCTGCGGGCCGGTGGCCGCCGCTGCCCTGGCCGGGCGGTACGTTTCCGGGCTGCGGGCCGGTGGCCGCGCCTCAAACGCCGGCGGGGCTGGATGGGGTGCCCGGGCGGGGGCGTGATGGGTCGGGCCGGGCAGGCCGGTGGCTTCGGGTGGGGCGGGGGCTCTCCTCGGCTCGCGCGAATGGCGGCCGTGGTCCTGCCGTACGGCCTGGGTTGCGCGCTCGTCCTGCGGGGAGCCCCCGGAGTGTCCCCGCCCCACGGCCCCTCGTACGGGGCGGGGCGGCACACCGCCGGGTGGGGGTGCGGGGACGGTGGGGGGTGTCCCCGCAGGCGCGGCGAACCACCGCCGCCCCGCAGTCCGGCACGGCTCAGGTTCGCAAGCCGAGGAGACACCCCCCGGCGGCCCCGCGCTCCCACCCCCGCTCCCGACCCCGTCCGCGGACACCACCCAGCCCCGCCGGCGCTTGAGGCGCGGCCACCGGCCCACAGCCGAAACACGAACCCGCACCCGCCCGCCCGGCAAGGGCATCGGCGGCCACCGTGCCGGAGCCACACCCACCGCCCGGCCAGGGCAAAGGCGGCGACCCGGCCCGCAACCGGGACAAGGGGGCCGCCGGCCCGGAGCCACGCGCACCGCCCGGCCAGGGCAGCGGCGGAGACCGGGCCGCACCCCGAAGCGCTAGCCGCCCAGCTGGGACGCGCTCGGAACCTTGTCCGTCACCACCGCGCCCGCGCTCCGGCCGGCTTCCTTCACATTGTTGATGACGCTGTCGAAGGCACCGATGTCACCGTCACCCGCCTGCCCCTTGCGCAGCTTGCTGCCGAGCCCCTTGAGGGACTCGATGCCCGCCGTCAGCGGGGCCACCGCCTTCGCCAGCAGCGGGTCGCCCTTGGCGTTCTCGGACGCCGCCTTGAGCCGGTTGTACGCGAACGCGCCCGCGAGGCCCGCCTTGATCAGTGCGAAGGTGCGGCCCTTGGCGCCCTTCTTGAACTTGCCCGCGCGGTACGGCTTGACGATCCACTGGTACGTCGCACCGGCCGCGAGGCCCGCGTTGGCGACGAAACGCGTCTTGGCGAACTTCTGCTTCTCCGCGGACGTACTGGGCGACGGCGTCACGGCGGCCAGTTCGTCGGCCTCGGCCGCGACGGGCTCCGCCGCCGCGAGGGCGGCCAGCTCTCCCATCGACGCGGCGGACAGTTCCTCGCGCGGGCCGTTGCCGCCACTGCCGCATGCGGCGGCGCCGACGATCAGCGCGGTGGACAGCAGCACGGCGGTGACGGCGCGGCGGAATCGGATGGTCGGGGGTACGGGCACGGTTTCCTCCGGGGACTGAGGCGTCCTCCGCAGCCTCACCCCGGTCCCCCGGAACCGCCACCGGGGGAAGCCGTTCGGGTTTACGGCGCGTCAGGGCGGCAACACGCGCCGTATGAGCACTCACACACGAGTACGCACCCGGGGAAGCAGTCAGGCAGGCCGCGCCGTCGCACTGGTGGCGGACGTGCTCGCCTTCGTCATCGGCCTCTGGATCCTGCTCTACCTGCTGGAGGCCAACCAGGGCAACGCCCTGGTCGACCTCGTGCACGACGTCGCCTCCTGGCTCGCGGCCTGGTCCTACGACCTGTTCACCTTCAGCCGCGAATGGGTCCAGGTCGTCATCGGCTACGGCATCGCCGCCGTGGCCTACCTGCTCATCGGTCACGCCGTCGCCGGCTGGCTCTACCGCCGCTGAACCCGAGCCCGGCTCACCCGCAGCAGTCGGGCTCCAGCCCGGCCGGGAGCGAGGTCCCGCCGAACACTTCGGTCGTGGCCTCGTCCCCGCCGAGCGCCGCGACGGCGAGCAGCAGCGACCCGGCCGTCCAGGTGGTCTGCTCCACCGGCCAGACGGCCTCGTCCTGGAACACGTACCCCGTCCAGTACATGCCGTTGTCCGCGCGCAGGTGGGTGATCGAGCGCAGGATCTCCAGCGCCCGGTCCGACTCCCCCGTCGCCCACAGCGCGAGCGCCAGCTCGCAGGACTCGCCGCCCGTCACCCATGGATTGGGCAGCACGCAGCGCACGCCCAGGTCCGGGACCACGAACTCCTCCCAGCGCTCCTCGATGCGCGCCCTGGCCTCCGAGCCGGTCAGGGCACCGCCGAGGACCGGGTAGTACCAGTCCATCGAGTAGTGGTTCTTGTCGAGGAACCGCTCGGGGTGGCGCCGGATGGCGTGCCGCAGTGCGCCAGCCGCGAGCTCCCAGTCGGGCTGCGGCTCCTCGCGGTGCTCGGCGATGGCCAGCGCGCAGCGCAGTGCCTGGTGGATGGAGGAGGAGCCGGTGAGGAGCGCGTCGGTGACGGCCGTGCCGTCCGGCTCCCGCTTCCAGCCGATCTCGCCGCCGGGCTGCTGGAGCGTCAGGACGCATTCCACGGCCGCGTAGACGGCCGGCCACATGCGGTCGAGGAAGGTGTCGTCGCCGGTGGAGAGGTAGTGGTGCCACACGCCGACGGCTATGTAGGCGGTGAAGTTGCTCTCGCGGCTCGCGTCCTGCGGCTCGGCGGTGTCCACGCCGTCCGGCCGGTCGGCGTAGGCCGCGTACCAGGAGCCGTCCTGGTTCTGGTGCCGGGCCAGCCACGCGTACGCCCGCTCCGCGGCCTCGTGCTCACCGGCCGCGTCGAGCGCCATCGCGGCCTCGGTGTGGTCCCACGGGTCGAGGTGGTGCCCGCGGAACCACGGTATGGCGCCGTCGGCGCGCTGCGCCGCGAGGATTCCCGCCACCGTCCGGGCGGCCTGCTCGGCCGTCAGTACACCGTCGAGAACGAGGTGTTCGGTGCGTCCGGGCGTGCTCACTGGGCCGCGCTGACGGGGAGGTGGGGCTTGGTCGCGTACGCCACGAAGCTCTTGCCGATGAGCGGGTTCAGGGCCTGCTCCGCGAGCCGCGTGGTCATCGGCTTCTTCATGATGTCCCAGACCAGGAGCTTGTGGTACGCCTTGACGGGCAGCGCCTTGTCGTTGTCGACACCGAAGGCGCACTTGAGCCACCAGTACGGGGAGTGCAGCCCGTGCGCGTGGTGCGTGCCGTACGGCTTGAGGCCCGCGGCCTTCATCTTGCCGAGCAGCTCGTCCGCCTTGTAGATGCGGATGTGGCCGCCCTCGACCTCGTGGTAGGCGTCGGAGAGCGCCCAGCAGATCTTCTCGGGGCCGTAGCGCGGCACGGTGATGGCGATGCGCCCGCCGGGCTTGAGCACGCGGACCATCTCGGCGAGCACGCCCTTGTCGTCGGGGATGTGCTCCATCACCTCGGAGATGATGACGACGTCGAAGGAGTCGTCGGGGAAGGGCAGCGCGAGCGCGTCGCCCTCCATGGCGGTGGCGGTGGCCCCGGCGGGGGCCTCGCCGGCCTCCTTCATCGCCGCGAACCACTTGGCGACCTCGCGGATCTCCTCGCCGTTGCGGTCGACGGCGACCACCTGGGCGCCTCTCCGGTAGCACTCGAAGGCGTGCCGGCCTGCGCCGCAGCCCAGGTCGAGTACGCGGTCGCCTGCGGCGAGCGGGAACCGGGAGAAATCGACGGTCAGCACGGGGTCCTGCCTTCGCGGTCGCGGGGGTGTTCGGGGATGGGGAAGAAGCGGGGGTGGCAGAAGGTCAGCGCGCCCGGCGGATACGGCCGGCGGCGGCCTGCTCGATGGCGGCGCGGTAGTGCGCGACGGTGCCCTCGGCCGCCTTGGCCCAGGTGAACCGGGTCAGGACCCGGTCGCGCCCGGCGGCGCCGAGGCGGGCCCGAAGCTCCGGGTCGCCCAGCATCCGGCCCAGCGCGGTGGCCAGCGCGCCGGCGTCGCCCGGAGGCACCGCGAGGCAGGTCTCGCCGTCGGGTCCGGCGACCTCGGGGATCGCGCCGCCGGTGGTGGCGACGAGCGGGGTACCGGTGGCCATGGCTTCGGCCGCCGGGAGCGAGAAGCCTTCGTAGAGGGAGGGCACGCAGGCGATCTGGGCGCTGCGGACGAGGTCGACGAGTTCGGTGTCGGTGATGCCCTTGACGAAGCGGACGGCGTCCTGGAGTCCGTACGTCTCGATGGCGCGGGCGACCGGGCCCTGCTCGGCGCGCTTGCCGACGACGACGAGGTGCGCCTCGGGCTGCTCGGTGCGCAGCTTCGCGAGCGCCTCGACGAGGTACACGAGTCCCTTGAGCGGTACGTCGGCGCTGGAGGTGGTGACGATGCGGCCCGGCACCTCGGCGACGGACGGGTCCGGCGACCAGAGGTCGGTGTCGGCGCCGATGTGCACGACGTGGATGCGCTCGTCGCGGACGCCCAGGTGCTGGGCGATCTCCTGCTGGGAGGAGCCGGAGACGGTGAGCACGGACGGCAGGCGGCGGGCCACGCGGCCCTGCATGCGGGTGAAGGCGTACCAGCGGCGCACGGAGGCCCGCTTCACTCGGCCGGTCGCGGCGTCGAGGTCGAGCTTGCGGTCGACGGTGATGGGGTGGTGGATCGTGGTGACCAGCGGGGCGCCGAGGTCGGCGAGGAGGCCGTAGCCGAGCGTCTGGTTGTCGTGGATGACGTCGAAGTCACCGGCGCGCGCGGCAAGGTGGCGGCGGGCGCGCAGCGAGAAGGTCAGCGGCTCGGGAAAGCCGCCGGTCCACATGGTGGCGACCTCGACGGCGTCGATCCAGTCCCGGTACTCGTCGCGCTTCGGCGTACGGAAGGGGTCCGGGCTGCGGTACAGGTCCAGGCTCGGGAGCTCGGTGAGCGAGGCGCCCGTGTCGAGCACCGGATAGGGCTGCGCGCCGATGACTTCGACGGAGTGCCCCAGTTGTACGAGTTCGCGCGAGAGGTGGCGGACGTAGACGCCCTGGCCGCCGCAGAACGGGTTTCCCTTATAGGTGAGGAGTGCGATGCGCAGCGGGCGGTCGCCGTCGGCGGCGGAGCCCGCGAAAGGGCTCGTCACCATGGCCTCTGCGGTCACTCTCGGCCCCCTTCTCACTGCAACTTTCGCCGGAGCGTAACCGCTCGGATAATGTAGAACAAGTTTCAGACTTGATCCGTCGAAGACCATTGAATCTACCGGCCGGAAACCACACCGTAAGAGGCGGAGCAGGTGATTCGCGCCACGGCTCCGGCGCCTGCGATGCTGGCCGCCGACCAGCCCGGATTCAGCCCGCGCAACGACACGGAACGGGACACATGACAGCGGAAGTGAAGGCCGTCACCACACCGGCGTCGCCTCCCCTGACGGAACGCCAGGAGGCACGCCGCCGCCGGATCCTGCACGCCAGCGCCCAGCTGGCCAGCCGGGGCGGTTTCGACGCCGTCCAGATGCGCGAGGTCGCGGAAGCGGCGGGCGTGGCCCTGGGCACGCTCTACCGCTACTTCCCCTCCAAGGTGCACCTGCTGGTCGCCACCATGCAGGACCAGCTCCAGCACATGCACACGACGCTGTGCAAACGCCCGCCGGCCGGGGACGACCCGGCGGCGCGGGTCGCGGAGACCCTGATGCGGGCCTTCCGCGCCCTCCAGCGGGAGCCGCAGCTGGCCGACGCGATGGTGCGGGCACTGACGTTCGCGGACCGGAGCGTGAGCCCCGAGGTGGACACGGTGTCCCGGCTGACCACGGCGATCATCCTGGACGCGATGGGGCTGGAGCAGCCGCCGACGGCGGAGCAGCTCTCGGCGGTGCGGGTCATCGAGCACACCTGGCACTCGGCGCTGATCACGTGGCTTTCCGGCCGCGCCTCGATCGCCCAGGTCAAGATCGACATCGAAATGGTGTGCCGCCTGATCGACCTGACGGCCCCGGAAAAGGCCTGAAGCCGTTGCTCCGCGACGGTGGCGGGGTGGTGCGGGATGTGCGGGGTGTGCGGGATGGCTTCGGCACGGCGGAAGCCGGGCGGGTGGCAATGAGGGGTACGGCGGGGCTCCGGTGTGCGGAAGCCCCCGCCCAACGCCCCGACCCCGTCCGATGAGCCCCGGGGAGCCGCCTCCCCTACTCCTCCGGCGGGAAGACCGGCTCCCCCGTCTCCGCCAGGGTGATGAGGATGGCCTCCACCGGGCAGCCCTCCGCCGCCGTCAGGATCGGCTCGTTCGCGTCCGACTCCGCGGTCCGCGGGTGGGACTGGCGTGCCGAGTCCAGAAAGAAACCGCCCGGCGCGTGGTTCACGCACATGCCCGAGCCGATGCAGACCCCTCTGTCCACCTCGACCTGCCAGCGGTCACCCATCAGGCACCCGCCTCATGGCCCGCCGGAAGGTGGATCATCTTGTGCTCCAGGTACTCGCTCAGGCCCTCCGGACCGAACTCCCGCCCCACACCGCTGTTCTTGTAGCCGCCGAACGGCCCCAGCATGTCCAGGCTGAAGGTGTTCACGTTGAAGGTGCCGGTGCGGATCCGGCGGGCGAAGTCGATGCCGCGCTCGACGTCCGCGGTCCAGACGCTGCCACTGAGGCCGAACTCCGAGTCGTTGGCGACTCGTACCGCTTCGGCCTCGTCCCCGTAGGGGATCAGGCAGACGACCGGCCCGAAGATCTCCTCGCGTGCGATCCGCATGGAGTTGTCGACGTCACCGAAGAGGGTGGGCTCCACGTACCAGCCGCGCTCCAGGCCCGCCGGGCGGCCGCCGCCCGCCAGGACCTTGGCGCCCTCCTCCTGGCCGATCCGGATGTAGTCCAGCGAGCGCTGCCGCTGCCGCTCGGCCACGAGCGGGCCGAGCTGGGTCGCCGGGTCGAGCGGGTCGCCGACGACGAGTGCGCCCGCCGCCTCCGCGAGGGCCTCGGCCACTTCCTCGTACCGGCTGCGGGGGGCGAGGATACGGGTCTGGGCCACGCAGGCCTGGCCGTTGTTCATCCAGGCCGCGGGCACGATCCCGGCGACCGCGGTCGCCACGTCGGCGTCCGGGAGGATCACGGCCGCGGATTTTCCGCCGAGTTCGAGGGTGACGCGGGTGAGGTTGCGGGCGGCGACCTCCATCACGCGCCGGCCGGCCGCGACCGAGCCGGTGAAGGCGACCTTGTCGACGCCGGGGTGCCCGACGAGGTACTCGCTGACCTCGCGGTCGGCGGGCAGGATCGACAGCACGCCCTCGGGGAGTCCGGCCTCGCGCGCGATGTCGGCGAGGATGTAGGAGTCGAGCGGCGCTTCGGGCGACGGCTTGAGGATGACCGTCGAGCCCGTCAGGAGGGCCGGGGCGAGCTTGGCCGCCGCCACGAACTGCGGGACGTTCCACGGGATGACGGCGGCGACCACCCCCACCGGCTCCCGGCGCACCAGGATCGGGCCGAGCACGCCCTGGCGGTGCTCCTCGTACGGGTAGGCACGGGCGACCGTGATCGCGGCGTCGTAGACCATCATCGGGCCGAGCGCCTGGGCGAGGATGCTCCAGGAGTACGGGGAGCCGTTCTGGGAGCTGATCGAGCGGGCGATCTCCTCGTGCCGGACGGCGATGGCGTCCTTGATCCGGGAGACGACGGCTATCCGCTCGTCCAGGGTCATCCGCGGCCAGGGCCCCTCGTCGAACGCCTTGCGCGCGACGGCGACGGCGCGGTCGACGTCCGCCTTCGAGGCGTGCGGGACGGAGCCGATGACCTGCTCGGTGTGGGGGGAGACGATCCGGATCGTGTCGGTGCCCAGCGGATCCGTCCACTCCCCGCCGATGAACAGTTTTCCGTGTTCCACGAGCTCGGTCATGGCTGAGGCCTCCTGCGGCTTGCCCTGCGGCTTGGCGTTCCAGAACTGATACCAGTTCTAGTTAGAGGAGTCCACGGACAGGACGGAACCTCCGTCACCTCGACGAAGAAGATCGAACGACTGGTCAGAGAGCCCGGAAAGTGGTCGACTTGGGCTACTACTGGAACACGTTCTCATCCGAGGGCGGCAACAGGGGGAGAGCGAGGGCACATGACGGAGGACGGCACGGCGCGGGCCACGAAGAACGGCACGGCACAAACCACGGAGGACGGCGCCTCACGGGCCACGGAGGACGGCACGCCACAGGCCGGCGGGAACACACCCCACGTCACCGATCACGGCGGCGGCGTGTGGGCCATCAAGGTCCCCATCCCCGACAACCCTCTCGGGCACACCCTCGTCCACCTCCTCGACACCGACCGGGGCCCCATCCTCGTCGACACCGGCTGGGACGACCCCGCGTCCTGGGACACCCTCACCGCCGGCCTCGCCGCACTCGGCACCGCCGTCACCGACATCCACGGCGTGGTCATCACCCACCACCACCCCGACCACCACGGCCTCTCCGGCCAGGTCCGCGAGGCCTCCGGCGCCTGGATCGCCATGCACGCCGCCGACACCGAGGTCGTCGTACGGACCCGCGCCTGCGAACCCGGCGTCTGGTTCGACTACATGAGCGCCAAACTCGCCGCCGCCGGAGCCCCCGAGGAGCACATCGCCCCGCTGCGCGCCGCCCGCGCGAGCGGCCGCATGCGGACCCTGCCCGGCCTGCGCGCCGCCGTCCCCGACCGGGAGATCGTGCCCGCCGAGCTGCTCCCCCTCGCCGGACGCCGGCTGCGCGCGATCTGGACCCCCGGCCACACCCCCGGTCACGTATGCCTGCACCTGGAGGAACAGCATCCGGCGCACCTCCCCGGCAACGGCCGCCTCTTCTCCGGTGACCACCTGCTGCCCGGGATCTCCCCCCACATCGGCCTGTACGAGGCCCCGGAGGACACCCGCGTCACCGACCCCCTCGGCGACTACCTCGACTCCCTCGAACGCATCGGCCGCCTCGGACCCGCCGAGGTGCTCCCGGCCCACCAGCACGCCTTCACCGACGCGCCCGCCCGCGTACGGGAGCTCCTCGATCACCACGAGGAACGGCTCACGGGTCTCTGGGCGCTGCTGGCCGAGCCGCTGACCCCGTGGGGGCTGGCCGAGCGGATGCAGTGGAACCGGCCCTGGGAGCAGATCCCGTACGGCTCCCGCAACATCGCCGTCTCCGAAGCGGAGGCTCATGTGCGGCGGTTGGTGAAACAGGGCCGCGCCGAGGCGGTGCCGGGCACGGACCCGGTCACGTACCGGGCCCTGTGAGTGACCGAGCCCGGTAAGGGGCGCCAGGCCCCTGCGCCCCGGGCCCGCCGGTTACGGGCCGGTAGAGTGAACCTGTCGTCCACACCTCTGTACGGGGGGAAGCCGGTGCGATTCCGGCGCTGACCCGCAACCGTGACCCACACCCGGCACCGCCCGGGCGGGGAGCCGGAATGCCCCGTACCGGAGGTGCGCGGCTCGTGCCGCCGGAGCCCCCGGCGGCCGGCACCGTCGAGGTAAACGGAGCCGGAGCCCGGTGCCTGTGCGTGCCTGCTGCCGGTTCCCCCGTACGAGAGGCACCCGCCCCCTGATGAAGCTCCACCGCAGCGCAGCCGCGCTCGCCGCCTCCGCCGTGCTCTGCGTGGGCGCCGCCCCCGCAGCCCTCGCCGACACCGCGCCGCCCGCCTCCCCGTCCGCGCCCCCGGTGATCCCCTCCGGTCTGTACGGCAAGGCCGACCCCAGCTACGACGGCGTGTGGCGGCAGTCCTTCGCGCTGCTCGCCCAGCACACCGTCGGCGTCGAGCCCGCCCGGGAGGCCGTGGTCTGGCTGGCCGGCCAGCAGTGCGAGAACGGCGGCTTCGCCTCCTTCCGCGCGAACTCCGCCGTGGCGTGCGACGCGAACACGATGTACGACACGAACGCCACCTCGGCGGCCGTGCAGGCGCTGAAGGCGCTCGGCGGCCAGGACGCGGCCGTCAAGAAGAGCGTGGACTGGCTGAAGTCCGTCCAGAACGAGGACGGCGGCTGGAGCTTCGTGCCCGGCTCCCCCAGCGACGCCAACTCCACCGCCGTGGTGATCAGCGCCCTGTCCGTCGCGGGCGAGAACCCGGCCGAGGTCAGGTCGAAGACGGGCAGGTCGGCCTACGAAGGCCTGCTCCCCTTCCAGCTGGGCTGCGCCGCCGAGCCGGCCGCCGACCGGGGCGCCTTCGCGTACCAGCCGGCCGACGGCAAGCTCTTCGCGAACGCCGACGCCACGGCCGCCGCGGCTCTGGCCGGCCTCGGCAAGGGCGCGGCCGTGGTCCCGTCCGCCGAGAACACCCCCGCCACCCCGTTGGCCTGCCCGGCCGCGAACGCCGCCGACCCGGTGGCCGCGGCCCAGGGCGCGGCCGGCTACCTGGCCGAGGCCCTCAAGAAGGACGGCCACCTCATGGCCCTCACCCCGGGCGCGGACCAGCCCGCCCCCGACACCGGCAACACCGTCGACGCGGTACTGGCCCTGGCCGCCGCCGGACACAAGGAGTCGGCGGCGGGCGCGCTGAAGTGGCTGGAGGCCAACTCCGCCGAGTGGGCCAAGGGCAGCCCGGCCGCCCTGGGCACCCTCGTCCTCGCCACGCACGCGACCGGCGCCGACCCGAAGTCCTTCGGCGGCACCGACCTCGTCGCCGCGCTGAACGCGACCGGCCCGGCCCCGCAGGGCGCGGACACCGAGGCGACCACGGTGGACGGCGAGAAGGAGAAGCCCTCCGGCGGCCAGAACGTCTGGTGGATCGTCGGCGCGGGCGCCGCGGCCGGTATCGGCATCGGCATCCTGCTGAGCGGCCGCCGGAAGAAGAACCGGTCCTGATGCGCCGCCGACTGCCCGCCCTGGCCCTCGCTCTCGGGATCGCCCTGGCCCTGCCGGCCGCCACCCCGGCGCAGGCGGCGGGCTACCGCTACTGGTCGTTCTGGGACGGCTCGGCGGGCGGCCGGTGGTCGTACGCCACCCAGGGTCCCTCGATGGCCCGCCCCGCGGACGGCTCCGTCCAGGGCTTCCGCTTCTCGGTGAGCAAGGACGCGGCGGCGCAGGCCGCCCCGCCGCGCGCGGCGGCCGACTTCGAGACCGTCTGCGGGGCGACCGCCCCGACGGAGGGCCGCAAGCGGGTGGCGCTCGTCATCGACTTCGGCG
>NZ_JBSGZP010000040.1:0-20170 GCF_053611065.1 Streptomyces sp. NPDC054840 | reverse complement strand
GGGTGATCGTGGTGCCCGTCAGCGCCTGGCTGACCGGGCAGTTCGCCTTGGCGTCCTCGGCCGCGGCGGTGAACGCGTCTGCGTCCAGGCCGGGCACCTCGCCCTCGGTGGTGAGGTGGATGCCCGTGATGCCCTTGCCGGGTACGAACGTGACGGCGGCCGAAGTGGTCAGCTTGGCCGGCGGGTTGCCCGCCTTCGCCAGGACGTTCGAGAAGGCCATGTTGAAGCAGCTGGAGTGCGCGGCGGCGATGAGCTCCTCCGGGCTGGTCCGCCCGTTCGCCGCCTCGTCGGTGCGCGCGGGCCAGGAGACCGGGTAGCTGCCGAGGCCGGACGAGTCGAGGGTGACCACGCCCTTGCCCTCGAACAGGTCGCCTTCCCAGACGGCGTGTGCGTTGCGTGTGGCGGCCATGGTGGATCCCTTCGTAGAAGTGGGAACGGCCGGAGTACCCGAAGGTTCCCGGCGTCCCCAAACCTACTGGGAGACCAGGGGCTTCGCGTCGCGTGCCAGGGCGGTGAGCCGCGATATGGCGCGGAAGTACTTCTTCCGATAGCCGCCGTTCAGCATGTCCTCACCGAACAGCTTGTCGAAGGGGACCCCCGAGGCCAGCACGGGGATCTCGCGGTCGTACAGGCGGTCGGCCAGTACCACCAGCCGCAGGGCCGTCGACTGGTCCGGCACCGGGCCGACATCGGTGAGGCAGACCGCCGTGAGGCCGTCGGTCAGCGCGCCGTAGCGGCTGGGGTGCACCCTGGCCAGGTGTTCGAGCAGGCCGGGGAAGTCGTCCAGGCTCGCGCCCTCGGTCGCGTACGCGGCCTTGGTGACCTGCTCGTCGGAGAAGGGCGCCGGCGCTTCGGGCAGACCGCGGTGGCGGTAGTCCTGACCGTCGATCCGCAGCGGCCGGAAGTGCGCCGACAGCCCCTGGATCTCGCGCAGGAAGTCGGCGGCGGCGAAGCGGCCCTCGCCGAGCTTGCCGGGAAGCGTGTTGGAGGTGGCGGCCAGTGCCACGCCCTGCTCGACGAGACGGCTGAGCAGTGAGGACACCAGTACGGTGTCGCCCGGGTCGTCCAGCTCGAACTCGTCGATGCACAACAGCCGGTGTCCGCCCAGGGTCCGCACGGTCTGCTGGAAGCCGAGCGCGCCGACCAGGTTGGTCAGCTCCACGAAGGTGCCGAAGGCCTTGAGTGCGGGCTCGGCCGGGGTGGCGTGCCACAGGGAGGCCAGCAGGTGGGTCTTGCCGACGCCGTAGCCGCCGTCGAGGTAGACCCCGCGCGGGCCGGCGGGAGCAGCGGGCTTCTTCGAGAACCAGCGCTTCTTGCCGGCGCCGCTGGCGTGCGCGCCGCCCAGACCGGCGGCGAAGCCGCTCAGCACGGTGACGGCCTCGGACTGGCTGGGCTGGGTCGGGTCCGGGTTGTACGTGTCGAAGCGCACCGAGTCGAACCGCGGCGGCGGAACCATCTCGGCGACCAGCCGTTCGGCGGGCACCCGCGGCTCACGCCCGCAGAGGGCCTGGGGCCCCGCATCGGCTATGGGCGGCCGGCCGGAGGAGTAACCGGAGGTGGAGAGAGATGTCGACACAGCTCTCAACTCTACGGGGCGTGGCACACTGCACCGATGCGACGCCTGTTCCCTGTGACCGATCAGACATCAGCCTCGCCCCAGGAGCGGGACGACCGGGAGTGGTCGCTCGACGAGCTGGCCGAGGCCTACGCGTACCCCGCGCTGAAGGCGGACGGCCACTGGCTCCGGGCCAACATGGTCTCCACCCTGGACGGCGGCGCCCAGCACGACGGCCGCTCGCAGCCCATCTCCGGCGAGACGGACATGAGGATCTTCGGCACCCTGCGGGCGCTGGCCGATGTGGTGGTCGTCGGCGCGGAAACGGTTCGCCAGGAGGGCTACCGGCCGGCTCGCGCGCGGGAGGCCTTCGCCGCCCGCCGCGCCGCCTCCGGACAGGGGCCGGCCCCTGCCATCGCCGTGGTCACCGCCAGCATGGACCTGGATTTCTCGCTGCCCCTGTTCGCCTCCCCGCTGGTGCCGACCCTGGTGGTCACCGGGGCCGCCGCGCCCTCCGACCGGGTGGCCGAGGCGGTGCGCGCCGGGGCCGAGGTGGTGGTGGCCGGCGAGGGCGCCGCCGTGGACGCGGCCCGGGCCGTACGGGAACTCGCCGACCGGGGGCTGCGCCGCCAGCTCACCGAGGGCGGGCCCCGGCTCCTGGGCCAGTTCGTGGCCGCCGACGCCCTGGACGAGCTGTGCCTGACGATCTCCCCGATGCTCGTGGCGGGAGGAGCCCAGCGGATCGCCGGAGGCCCCCCCGTCACGGTTCCGCACCGGCTCGCGCCCGCCTGCGTACTGGAAGAGGCCGGGTTCCTCTTCACGAGCTACCGTCGGATCTGACAAGGCGCGGAATTTGTCGTTCCGCTTTGCTTCCGCTGGGCACATAACTGGGCAGGTATGTCTGCGCAGGGCCCCGTGCGACAGCGGGACAGGATGGTTTCCGCAGGGGTCGGCCGGCCGGCCTCGGCCCATGAAGGAGAGGGCGTCCGTGTTCACGAGCGTATTGATGATCGAGCAGCCGCTGACCGCGGTGGACGTGGACTTCGTCACCACCCTGCACGGGGACGACGCGGTCTCCTTCATCGTCCTCATGCAACCCCGGGGCGACCAGGACCGACTGCTGCGCGCCATCGACGACGTCGCGCTCGGTGAGATTCCGGAGGCTGTCCGTGAGGGTGACGAGCCCGAGGGCGAGGCCGCTCTCGGCCCTGCCGCGCACGCCCTCGCACACTCCCTGAACGCGCTGCGCGCCAAGGGCGCCAAGGCCGTCGGGCAGCTCGTCGAGGACCACCCGCTCGACAAGCTGAAGTCCGTCGTGGAGGAGCACGGCGCCGACGAGGTGATCGTCCTGACCGCCCCGCACTTCGTGGAGGAGTTCTTCCACCGGGACTGGGCCTCGCGCGCCCGCCACAAGGTCGGCGTTCCCGTGCTCAAGCTCTTCGCCCACAACGAATAGGCTTGGGGCCAGTCAGAGCCTCACGCGTACCCGCAATAAACACGATCCTGGAGCGACCTGAATGAAGCCCGGCCTGCCGACCGCCATGGAACGGCCCCACTTCATCGGCATCGGCGGCGCCGGCATGTCCGGCATCGCGAAGATCCTGGCCCAGCGCGGAGCGCAGGTGGCCGGCAGCGACAGCCGCGGCGACTCCGAGACCGCCGAGGCGCTGCGCGCCCACGGCGCCACGGTCCACGGCGGACACGCGGCCGGCAACCTCGCCGCCGACTCCACCTGCGTGGTCGTCTCCAGCGCGATCCGCGCCGACAACCCCGAGCTGGCCCGCGCCGCCGAGCTCGGCGTCCCCGTCGTGCACCGCTCCGACGCGCTGGCCGCCCTGATGGACGGGCTGCGGCCGATCGCCGTCGCGGGCACGCACGGCAAGACCACCACCACCTCGATGCTGGCGGTGTCCCTCTCGGCCCTGGGCCTGGACCCCTCGTACGCCATCGGCGGCGACCTGGACGCCCCCGGTTCCAACGCGCACCACGGCGAGGGCGACATCTTCGTCGCCGAGGCGGACGAGAGCGACCGCACCTTCCACAAGTACACCCCGCAGGTCGCGATCATCCTCAACGCGGAGCTCGACCACCACGCGAACTACGCCTCCATCGAGGAGATTTACGAGTCCTTCGAGACCTTCGTCGGCAAGGTCGTGCCCGGCGGCACCCTCGTCGTCGCCCACGGCCAGGAGGGCGCCGCCGAGATCGCCCGCCGCGTCGCGGGCAACGAGGGCCTCACCGTCGTCACGTACGGCGAGGAGGAGGGTGCCGACGTCCGCATCACCAAGATCACCCCGCGCGGCCTGACCAGCGAGGTCACCGTGATCCTGGACGGCCGGATGCTCACCTTCACCGTCTCGGTCCCGGGCCGCCACTACGCGCACAACGCCGTCGCGGCCCTCGCCGCAGGCGTGGCGCTCGGCATCCCGGCGCACAACCTGGCGAGCGCGCTCGGCAAGTACACCGGCGTCAAGCGCCGCCTCCAGCTCAAGGGCGAGGCCGCCGGCGTCCAGGTGATCGACTCCTACGCGCACCACCCCACCGAGATGACCGCCGACCTGGAGGCCATCCGCGGAGCCGCCGGCGACTCCCGGATCCTGGTCGTCTTCCAGCCGCACCTCTTCTCCCGCACCCAGGAGCTCGGCAAGGAGATGGGCCGGTCGCTGGCCCTCGCCGACGCCTCGCTGGTCCTGGACATCTACCCGGCCCGCGAGGACCCGATCCCCGGCGTCACCAGCGAGCTCATCATCGCGGCCGCCCGGGCGGCGGGCGCCGACGTCACCGCCGAGCACGACAAGGCGGCCGTCGCCGACGCCATCGCGGGAATGGCCAAGCCCGGTGATCTCGTTCTCACCATGGGCGCGGGTGATGTCACGGACCTCGGTCCGGCCATCCTCGCCCGGCTGTCGAGCTGAAGGTACGAGGGAGCGGGAGAGTCATGTCCTACGAGGTCGAGAAGACGGACGAGCAGTGGCAGGTGGAGCTGACTCCGTCCGAGTACCAGGTCCTGCGCCTGGCGGGCACCGAGCCGGCCTTCCGCGGTGAGTACACGGACACCAAGACGGAGGGCGTCTACTCCTGCCGCGGCTGCGGGTCCGAGCTGTTCCGCTCGTCGGAGAAGTTCGAGTCGCACTGCGGCTGGCCGTCCTTCTTCGACCCGAAGGACACCGACGCGGTCGAGCTGATCGCGGACACCTCGCACGGGATGGTCCGCACGGAGGTCCGCTGCGCGAAGTGCGGCTCGCACCTGGGCCACGTCTTCGAAGGGGAGGGCTACCCCACCCCCACGGACCAGCGTTATTGCATCAACTCGATCTCGCTGCGACTGACTCCGGGCGGCCAGCGGAGCTGAACCTTCCGGTTCCCTTCGGGTCCAGGTCCGTAGGGAACCGGTCGGCATCGTCCGCCCGCCCGCCCGTCCGCCTGCCCCACCCGCTGGTGCGGGTGCCCGTGCCCTGTGGACTCGTACGAGGCCTCGGTCACGGGGCGGGCGGGGGTACGGCCGTGCCGGTGCGCTGCGGCAGCCAGAAGCAGGACGCTGCCAGGAGTGCCGCCGTCGCAGCGCCGGTCAGTACGGGGACGTTCCCCAGCCAGGCCGCCAGCGCGCCCGCGGACAGGGCCCCGACCGGGACCGTGGTCAGGAGCGCCGCCTGGGCGAAGCCGGCGACGCGGCCCTGGAGGTGGTGCGGGGCGATCAGTTGCTGGGTGGTCGTCATGGAGATCGCCCACACGGTCGCCGCGACGCCGAAGACCAGTTGGTAGGCGAGCAGTGCGGGGAAGGCGAACCCCAGCGACGCCGCCGGGACCAGGAAGATCGCGAGGGCTGCCAGCACCGCGCAGATCCGTGTCGCCCGGTACAGCTCGACGGACGTCGCGAACCGGCCCGCGAGCAGGACTCCGGCTAAGGTGGCCACGCTGAACGCGGCGTACACGGTCCCCAACTGCCATGCCGGAAGGGCGAGTTGGCGACTCGCGTATACCACGAAGAGGGCGTCCGCTGCCCCGCTGCCGAGGTTGAATCCGGCGCCCGCGAGCACCTGTCGGCGCAGCACCGGGTCGGCCCGGACCACTGCCAGCCCCTCGCGGAGCGCGGCGAGCCGGGGCCCCCGGCGTCCGGGGGGCTCGGCCGGTCTGTTCAGCGAAGCGGGCAGGGCGAACAGCAGCACGGCCTCGACCGCATAGGCGGCGCTGCCGGCCAGCAGGGCGCAGGACGCCCCGACGAGACCGACGAGGACGCCACCCAGGGCGGGGCCGCCGATCATGCCCGTCGTACGGGCTCCGGTCAGCGCCGAGTTGCCGGTCAGGAGCTGCTCGGGCCTCACCACTCGGGGCAGCGCCGCCTGCAGCGCCACCGAGAGGGTCCAGGTCAGCGTGCCCGACAGAGCGGCCACCACGTACAGGTGCGGCAGACCGAGCCTCCCGAGTGCCCCGGCGAGCGGCACCGAAGCGACGACCACCACCTGCAGCGAGGTGAGCGTGACGGCCAGGGTGCGCAGCCGGGCCCGGTCGGCGAGGACACCGGCGAGGGGGCTGAGCACGGCGCCGGGGAGATAGGTCAGGGCCAGCAGCGCCGATGCCCCGAACGGGCCCGCGTCCAGTCGGGTCACGGCCAGCATCGCCAGCGCCAGCGCGGTGATCTGCCGTCCGACGGAGCTGGCCGCCTGTTCGCCGCAGAGCAGCAGGAACGGCCGGTGCCGCCGGAGCGCACCCCGGGGCGGGCCGCCGCCGTCGGCGGCCGTGGACGGGGGGCGGGGCGGCGACGAGGTCACAGGTCAGACGCTCGTGCAGGGGACGGGCCAGCGGCGCAGGCGCGGCGGCAGTGCCACCACCCACCCCTGCGTGACCAGGACGAGACGTTCGTCCGCCAGCAGGGACACGGCCCCGCGCCGTGTCGCGTCGAGCTCGTCGAGGGCCGTGGGTTCCTGCACGGTGAGGAAGGCGCCGAGCAGTGAAGGCTGGTCGATGGTGAACCGGGCCGAGGCCGAGGGATCCCTGCGATCCATGACCGTCACGAAATCCGGCCCACGGCGGTGGTAGAGCAGGCCGTACGCGTACCGGGACCGCCACAAGGCCGCCTCGCCGGACCCGCCGGGGGAGGCGGCCGGGGGAGCCGGTGGCGGGAGGTGGTGCAGCAGCCCGGTGTCGAAGGGCAGGGCGTCGCTGTCCGGGACCCAGCGCACCGTCAGCGCCTGACTCTGGCACTCGCGCAGGAAACGCACGGCGTCCGCCGCGCCGCGTCCGCCCCTGCCCAGCGGCAGCGGCTCGTCCACCACCACCGGCCCGCCGGTCATATGGCCGCCACCTCGGTGCCGGCCCCGGTGCCGGCACCGTCCGTGCCGGCGACCGTGCGGACGGGAGCGTTCCGCAGAGGCAGCGACACGTACGACCGCCCGTCGAAGAACAGCAGTCCCAGGGACACGCCCTCGCCGAGCCACTCCGTGAGCCGTTCCGGGGTGACCGGATGCCCCTCCTCGGTGAGGAGCCGGTGCAGGGCGGCCCCGGAGCGGCCATGCTCCAGGTGCCGGAACGCGGCGGCCTCCCAGCCGCCGAGCCGGTGCGTCCGGGCCGGCCATCCGCACCGCCGGTCGTGCACCAGCAGATCGCCGTCCGCGCCGGATTCCCTCAGCAGCGTGGAACCGGCGTGCCCGGCCCGCCAGTCCTCGACGGCCCGTACGAGCCGCTCCTCCGTCCTGCCGCCGATCCCGCGCGGCGGGGTGTCGAAGAGGTACACCAGATCGGCCAGTTCCGCCTCGGGGAGGTCGTACACATGGCCGTACATCTCGGCGGGGGTCCGCTCGGCGAAGCCGAGGGCGGGATCGGCGAAGTGCGGGCTGAACCGCTCCAGCTGGATGCGGAACGCGCCGCCCGGTGGCTGCAGGTGGACGAGCGCGGGGATCTGGTCGACGACCGGGTCGTAGTCGTCCGCCGTCTCGCCCGGGAACCCGTACAGGTAGTTCCATGTGCACGTGAGCGACCTGTCGGCGCATTCCCGGAGCGTGCGGACGTTGCGGGAGCCGGTGACGCCCTTGTCCATGAGACCGAGGACGCGGTTGTCGAGGCTCTCGATCCCCGGTTGGATGTGCACCGCTCCCGAGCGGGCCAGGAGCGCCAGCTGGTCCGCGGTGAGGTTGGACTTGACCTCGTAGTGCATCAGAAGGTCCCAGCCGCTGTCGGCGGCGAGCGGCAGGAAGTCCGTGAAGTACGCCATGTCGATGATGTTGTCGACCGTGACGATGTCGAGAATCCGGTGCCGCCGGACGAGCCGGTCGACTTCGGCCCACAACTGCTCGCCGGGCTTGGCACGGAACGCCATCGCCGAGCCGTTGAGACCGCAGAACGTGCAGTGGTGCTTCTCGCCCCACCAGCAGCCGCGTGCGCCTTCCACGACCAGTTTCGGGCGGACGTACTCGGCCACCGGGGAGGCGTCGAGCTCGGCCTGCCAGATGTCGTAGTCGGGCGAGGCGATGTCACGCGGCGCCACCGTACGCCGGGTCTCCTCGTTCGCCCGCGAGGTCCCGCCGTCCCACCAGCACAGGCCCGGTACGTCGACGGGCGGGGTCCCGGCGTCCAGGTGGGCCAGCAGGGCGGGGAACGCGTACTCCCCCTCCCCGCGCACCACATGGTCGACGAAGGGATGGTTGCGGTGCAGGGCGTGGCCCATCGGTCCGTCGCAGTTGCTGCCGCCGAAGACGATGGTGAGGCCGGGACGGCGGCGCTTGAGCTCGGCGGCGAGCGCGAGCGAGGACACGTTCTGCATGAACGTGCTGGTGAACCCGACGACGTCCGGGTCCTCGTCAAGGATCTCCGAGGCGCTGCGGGAGACGAAATCCGCCGCGTGGACCCGCATGGCATGTGCCTTGTCCACCGGGATCCCGCGCCGCTCCGCGTAGGCGCCGAGCCGTGCGACGCCCCAGTCGGGGTCCGCGTAGAGCACACCCGAGAAGACCCAGTCGCCAAGCCCGTCGAAGATCGAGTCGCTGCCCACCTCGGCGTGGTCGGCCGGGCGCAGCAGTCCGTCCGTCCGTTCCAGCAGGAATTGCGCCCAGCGCAGCGAACCGTGGAACTCGTGGATCTCGTCGAAGGGCCGGGTGCGGGTCAGGAGCGAGTGCAGCAGGCCGATCTGGAGCGAGGGCAGGTCGACCGGCTGCCAGGGCATGGTCACCAGATGGACGCGCATGCGGTCCTTCCCGGCCGGCCGTGCTCCGTCCGCCGAGCCGGCCCATCGACAGCCCGGCACGGGGTCTCGGCGCCCGGTGTCCGCGGTGCCACGCCGGGCGCCGGTTCCCGCGCGGTCAGGACGACGGTCGCTTGTCGATGGTGAGCCGGTCGCGCTTCCTGGCCTCGTCGCGGACGGCCACCTTCTTGATCTCTGGCTTGGTCCGGGTGTCGTCCTCTGGTGCCCTGTCGCTTTCCATGGTGCCTCCCGTTCCTCAAGTCCGGCGACATTAAAGGCCGTTACCGGTGGTACGCAAGGGATGATTTCGGCCGACGGGGCACTGTGCCCCCCTCCGGGACGGTGTCGGTTCCACCGAGGTGCCCGGCCGGATTCGCACCTGCGTCCGCCCGGAGATCGCGAGGAGTCCCGCAGTCCCATCTCCCTTTGCCGCCGGGGTCGTTAGCATGTGAGATCAGGGCCCGGCCTTGTGATCGCAGGGGGATGAGGACAGGTGTGGCTCAACAGGTCTTCGGACGACAGACCCCGCAGCCTGCGCAAGGCGCTGAAGCTGGTGGAGCAGACCTTCCGGCCCGTACTGCTGACCGGAAGAGACCTGGACCAGGCCGCCGAGGCCTTCGGCCGGGCGCTCGTGGAGGCACTCGCCCACGACCCGGCACTGGCTGCCGACCTGCTGGAGCGGCCGGGCCGCCGCCTGCCCGCCGAGGGGTACGCGGCGGCCCTGGGGCCGGCGCGGAAAGCGGCGCTGCACGAAGCCGTCGGGCACGGCGACCGTACCGTCCTCACCGTGATCTCCGAGGTGGCGGGCCGCGCCGGAGACCTGGCGCTGGAGCGTGAGGCCGGGGGCCGGCTGGCGGTGCTGGCGGGTGAGCGGGACAGCGCCGACGGCCTCGTCTCCTTGCTGCGGCGCCGCCAGGACGCGGGTCTCCTCGACATCGGCACGACGACCCAGGCCTTACGGGCGTACACCGCGAGGGCCGCGCTCGCCCACGACGCCGCGCTGTGGAGCACCTTCTTCGACCACCTCGCCGACCCGCTGGTGCCGGACCTCTACCCGGTGAAGCTCTTCCTCGGCCGCGGTGGCGATGCCGTGCGGCTCGCGGACAACCCCGTACGCAAGCGTGAGGCGCTGGACTGCTGTGCGACCTCGCGGCGCCTCGACGACGTACTGGCCGCACTGGAACTGGCCCGGACCGAAGGCCTGTCCGAGCGGGCCCGGGACTTCCACGAGCGGGCCGGTGAACTCCTCCTCGCCGCGGCCCGGCCGGCCGAGGCGCTGGCGCACTGCGAGCGGGCCGGCCGGCTCGACCTGGTGACCCGATGCCACGAGGAACTCGGCGATCACCGGGCCGCGCTCGCGACCTGCCCCGCGGAGGAGCCCGACCGGCTGGCCTCCCTGGCCGCCGCCTGCCGCCCGGACATCGACGACCAGGTGCAACGGGGCGACCGGATCGCCGCCCTCGGGCTCGTCTCCGACATCATCGGCCAACTGGAACGGGCCGCGGCGCCGACGGAGCGGATCGCCGAGGCGAAGGCCGAACTGGAGGGCCTCTGTGCGGCCGTCGTCGCGGTCGAGCGGCGCCGGCTGGACGATCTGCTGCGGCAGGCCCCCGCCTCCGACCGTAAGGCCGTGCACCTGGAGTGGAGCCGGTTCGAGGAGGTGGCAGGCGAGTCCGAGAAAGCGGCCGGGCATGCCGAGGACGCCGGTGATCTCTACCGCGCGCACACCCTCTTCCGGAAGGCCGAGCGGTTCGGCGACGCCGACCGTGTCCTCAAGAGCGAGGACTCGCCCGAGGGCCGGGCCGCTCGCGCGGCGTCCCGCGAGGCCGGCGGCGACCTGCTCGGCGCGGCCCGCCTCCACGAACAGGACGGGCGGTACGAGGAGGCCGTCGCCCTCTACAGCCAGGCGGACGACGCCTCGGCGGCGGCCCGTTGTCTGATCGGCTGGAAGGGCGAGGAGGCGATCGAGGACCCGCGGCTGGCCCCGCTCCTGCGCAGGACGGGCGACATTGCCGAACTCGTCGAGCGCTGCCTGGACGCCATGGAGCGCAGGGGACGCGACTCGGCGGCCCCGGGGCTGCTGAGGTCGCTGGCCGAACAGGACGACGCGGCCGTCCCCGAGCTGCAGCGGGAACGGGTGAGCGAGGCCTTGGACGCGCTCGGAGCCGTCGGCCGCAAGGCGTTCGAGGAGCGGGCCGCCGAGTGGGCGCAGCGGGCCCGCGCCGAGACGGACGCCCGCTTCGCCGCCGTCTGGGGGCTCGACCTCGGGACCCACTCGTGCGTCGCCTCCGTGTACGACGCGCACCGTGCACAGCCGGTGATCTGTCCGGACGGAGTGAACTCCCAGTTCGCCTCCACCTTGACGGTGACCAAGGGGGGCGAGGAGATCGTCGGACTGACCGGCGACCAGATCCTCGCCCCCTGGGTGGTCGGCCACATCAGCGCGTCCAAGCGCCGGATGGGCGACGACATGTCCTACACCATTCTCAAGCGCTCCTACCGGCCGGAAGAGGTCGCCGCCCGCCTGATCGCACACGCCCGGACGCTGGTGGAGAAACACCTCACCGGTCAGGTGCGGGAACGCCTCGCCGAGCTGGCCCGCGAAGCGCTCGGGCAGGTTCACGAGGACTGGCTGGCCTGGGCGGCCGAGCACCACGACCTCACCCTGAAGCGGGAGGAGGCGATCCTCACCATCCCCGCGTACTTCCGCAACAACGCCAAGCACGCCACCCGCAGCGCGTGCGAGATCGCCGGGGTGAAGGCCAGGCGCCTGATCCACGAGCCGACCGCGGCCTGCCTGGCGGCCGCCGCCCAGCGGCGGCTGAGCGGCGAGGTCACCGTCGTGGACCTCGGAGCGGGCACCCTCGACGTGAGCGCCATGGAAGTGTGGGGCAACCGCTACCAGGTCCGGAACATCCTCGGAGACAACGAGTACGGCGGGTACGACTTCGACCGCATCATCGCCGACGAGCTCGCGCGGCGGCTCGGGGCCCGCGGACTCGACGTCCCGGCGACCGGCCGGGCGCGCCGACGGCTCGAACTGGCCGCCGAACACCTAAAGATCGCCCTTTCCTCCCAGCACGAGGCCGAATACGTGCTCAACGCCTACCTCGGGCAGCCGGAAGTACGCCTGGAGCTGACCCGCGATGAGCTCGCCGCCCTGCTCGCCGACTCGCTGAGCACCCTGCGCGCCGTCTGCGAGCGGATGATGGAGGAGCGCGGGCTCCCGCCCGACCACCTCGTCCTGGTCGGTGGCCCGATGCTCTCGCCGCTGATCAGCGGGACCGTGGAAGAGGTCTTCGAGGCCGACCGCACCGTCCTGTCGGACGCCCGGACAGCCGTGGCCTGCGGCGCCGCACTGGAAGGGGGGGTGCTCTCCGGCCACCTGAAGGACATCCAACTGGAGGACGTCACCCCCTTCGCCCTCGGGATCGCGGTCGCCGAGGCCGACGGCACCGAGGGGTTCTCCGTGCTCATCGAGCGGAACACGCCCATCCCGACCCGGGAGTCGAAGACCTACACCACGACCAAGGACCTGCAGGCGAACGTGGATGTCATCGTCTACATCGGCGGCATCGAGCCCCGTTCCCTGGTGGGGGTCCTGCGGCTGGCGGGCATCCCGCCGGTCGCGCGCGGAGTACCGAATATCGAAGTGACCTTCAGCTTCGACGAGAGCTGTGTTCTGACCGTCACGGCGCGCGACACGGTGACCGGGAACAGCAGCTCGGCCGAATTCATCGGGACGACCCTGCTCGCACCGGCCGAGATCGAGGCGATGTCGCGGCGGCACACCCTCCACCGCGCACTGGAGGAAGTCAGGCGCGCCCTGCGCAAGCTGGTCGAGGAGGCGGCCGCGCTCGGCGACTGCGAGCCGCTCTGCCACGAGTTCCGCGAGCGCCTGAGCGCCCACCGGCCGTCACGCCGGGCCCTGGACGCGGCCACGCAGGGGATGCTCGCCGAGATGTACGGCCCGCAGTCGGCCGAGTTGGAGGGCGAACTCCTGTCCCTGCGCGCCCCGTTGAGGGACCTTCTGGCCACCGCGCGGGACCACCTCTCCCAGCCGGCCCTGGCGGAACGGACAGCCGCGGGCCAGCACCTCGCCCACCAGCTCGGGGTGCACCTCGACGCCATGCGGCAGGGCATGGCGCGGCTGACGCGCTGGAACGGCGTGCTCGCGGCCCTCGCCGCCGTGGACAGCGACCCGCTGACGCGTTTCCGCGCCCTGCACGACGCCGGTGACCACGGCCGGGCGCTCCACGCGCTGGAGGAACTGGCCGAGCCGCTCACCGACCCCGACGACCTCCGGCGACGGCTGCACTGCCTCGCCGGCGCCGGGGACGTAGCGGGCTACCGGCGGACGCTGCTGGCCGACGCGGCCCGGCTGCGGGCGGTCGTGCTCGACCCCGAGGACGACGGCGTGTTCCTGGCGTCGGCCAGGTCCGCCCTGGTGCGGGTGGCGGACGGCAACGGCCGGGAGGGCGGCGGTTTCCTGATCTCGGACCGCCACGTCCTGACCAGCCGCCGGTGGTCGGCCCAGGACCCCGAGGCGATGACGGTGCGGCTGGTCGAAGGGGAGCGGGCCGTCCGCCGGGTCTTCCGCGCCGACTCCTCCGCCATCGACACGGCCGTACTGCTCCTGGCCGAGCCGGTGCAGGCGGCGCCGCTGCGCCTGGGCTTCCCCCGGCTCGTCCACATCGGCGACCTCGTCTGGGCCCCCGCCCCGGACGACACACTGCAGCCCGGCATCGTCGAGAAGTTCGAGGTCTTCCCGGAGCAGCGGCTCCAGTTGTTCAAGACCGATCTGGAACTGCCCCCCGAAGCGGCCGGCGGACCCCTGCTCAACGAGCTCGGCGAGGTGATCGGCACGCTGGTCCTGCGCGCGGAGTCGGAGCCCGCCTTCGCCGTCACGACCGACGCGCTGGCCGCCCTGCTCGCGAGTGCCGGATTCGGTCTGACGGGCGCGGCCGGCGGAGACGGAAGATGAGTGCGGTGACCGGCGCCACGGACGGCCGGCTGCTCGACGGGCGCTACCGGCTGCGCGCGGCGCTGGGGGCGGGCGGGATGGGCGAGGTGTGGCGCGCCCACGACGAACTGCTCGACCGGGAGGTCGCGCTCAAGCTGATCCATCCCGCGGCGGCGCAGGACCCGCACTTCCGGGCCCGGTTCGAGCGCGAGGCCAGTTTCACCGCACGGCTGGCCGGAGACCCGCACATCGTCACGGTCTACGACTTCAGGAAGGACCCCTGCTACCACGTGGTCATGGAGCTGGTCGAGGGCAGTTCGCTGGACACCCTGGTCCGCGGCGGGACGCCGCTGCCCCTGACCGACGTCCTCGCATGGGCGCGCCAGATCTGCGCCGCGCTGCACACCGCCCACGCGCAGGAGATCGTCCACCGGGACCTCAAGCCGTCGAACGTCATCCTGACCCGGACCGGAACCGTCAAGGTCGTGGACTTCGGCATCGCCGCGCTGCTGCCGGGAGCCACGCCGGGCCGCCGGGGCCTGACGAAACTGACGGAGATCGGGAACTTCCTCGGCAGCCCGCCCTACGCCTCCCCGGAGCAGATCCAGGGCGTGGCGGTCGACGCCCGCGCCGACCTCTACTCCCTCGGCTGCCTCCTGTACGAACTGGTCACCGGGGCACCGCCGTTCGGAACCGGAGCATTCCACTCGGTTTGTGCCCGGCACCTCCACGAACCTCCGCCGCCGCCGACGGAGCTCCGCCCCGACCTGCCCGCCGGCCTGGAGCGGCTCATCCTCGATCTGCTGGCCAAGGACCGCGAGGCACGGCCGGCGGACGCCGCGGCCGTCGGTGGACGGCTCCGGCAGTTGGAGGCACCCCGGGGCTACACGCCCACGCTGGCCGACCCGCTCGCCGACGCGGACGCCCCGCGTTCGCCGGACGGCGGGACGTCCCCGGCCACCGCGCTGCACCTCGCGCGGGTCTTCGACTTCCGGGGGCCCGACGGAGCACCCGCCATCGCGCCCGACCGTGAGCACGTGACCTCCGCCGAGGAGTGCGCCGCCCTGCTCAGGTCCCTCAGGCAGGCTCCCGTGGCCCTGCACGGCCTCGTCCCGGAACCGGACCGCCTTGATCCGGCCCGGAGCAGGGTGGTGCCCGCCGGGTTCCGCACCGACGGCCTCTGGGTCTGGTCCGACCAGATCGCCTACTACCTCGAACGCTACCGGTGCGCCCCGGACCCGGCCCTGCGCCACCACCTCGCGCAGCGCGCCCAGCAGCGGCCGGACGTTCCGTCACGGCTTCTGAGCGCTGCCGGAAAACTCGTACGGGGCGAGCCCCAGGGATCCCTGACCGGCCGACCGGCCGCCGAGGCCGGATAGTCCGCCACCTCGCCCCCTGCCGCGCCCCGAAGGACCCGGGTCGACCGGCGGTCGGGACACAACAGGGCGGCCTTGGTGTCGAGTACGTCGCGGTTCGATTCCGATCCGATCTCCGGCCTGCGATGAATCCCGCAACTAGCACGTTTCGGCCTCGGAAGACACCTATCCGAAACTCCGCCATGTCTGGTTATGATCGGCCTCCCGCCGTCCCCCGCTCGCGAGGACCGATGTCTCCCACAGAACCCGAAGGCATACGACGGCAGTCGACGACCCGTCGGCGGCGTACCGTGCGCCTGCGCACCCTGCTCATCTGGCTGGCGGTGGTCCCCACCGTCGCGATGGGCACCCAAGTGACGCTGACCGCCGAACGGTTGCTCGCCCAGTCGGAGGAGCTGCGGTCGGACGTGGCGGCCGCCGAACAGGTCGGCGCCCCGCTCTACACGCTCATGGTCGACATGCAGGCCGAGCGGACGGCGACCGCCGCCCGGTGGGCGGGCAACGACGGGTCCGAGGGCGAACTGCGCGCCCGGCGCGATGCCACGGACCTGGCCGCGGCCGAATTCCGCCGACTGGCGGTCGATCCCTCGCGGTCCTTCTCCGAGGTGACCCGGCAACTGGAGAAACTGGCCGGATACCGGCAGCGCGCGGACACCCGCAGCGGCGCCGCCGACAGCACGCTGGCCTACTACTCCGAGGTGATCGGCAAGGTCATCCAGGTGTACCAGCAGGAGTTCAGCCACGCCGAGGACGCCGAACTCGCCCAGGCGAGCCGCCCCGTGGTCTCCATGCTCCAGGCCACCGAGATGGTGGCGCGCGAGGACACCGTCCTGGCCCTGGCCGGGCCGTCCGGGGAACTGACCTTCGTCGGCTACGACCAGTTCGTCAGCGCCCTGGGTGCCCAGCGGTACCTGCACGAGGCGCTGATCGTGCCGCACCTGACGGCCCGGGACCAGCGGTTCTACGAGCGGGTCGTCGGCTCCGCGGACTGGCAGACCAAGACCCGCATCGAGAGCGCGGTCCTCTCCGGGCACAAGGACATCGTCTCGGGCATCAGGTTGCCCGCCGAGGTCGGCGGCTGGTCGTCCGCGCACGCCAACTTCTCGGTGCAGATGACCACGCTCAACATCGACCTGGCGCGCTCGGTGCTCGCCCGCGGCGAGGCCAAGGCCGCTGAGCTGCAGAGCGAGGTCGCCTGGCTGATCGGGGGCAGCGCCGGCGGGCTGCTGGCCGTCGTGGTCGTGGTCTTCTTCACCACCCGGTCGGTGCTCCGCCGCCTGCACCACCTGCACGAACGCACGGTGACCGTCGCCGAGGAGACCCTTCCCGACGTCGTCGCCCGGCTCCAGCGCGGCCAGTCCGTGGACTCCGAGGCCCTGCCGGCCGTGACCGGGGACCGGGACGAGGTCGGACGCATCAGCGACGCCTTCGCCCGGGCCGTCGCGGTGTCCGTCGACGGACACCGCCGGCTGGCCGCCGAGCGCCACGGATTCGGCCTGTTCGCCTCGGGCATCGCCTCGCGCACCGGAAACCTGGTCAGCCGCCAGCTGAGCCTCACCGAGGACCTCCAGGACACCTTCGGCCACGACGAGGCGCTGCTCGCCGAGCTGATGCGGGCCGACCAGCTGACGGTCGGCATGCGGAGGCAGATCGAGAACCTCCTCATCCTGGCGGGCGGCGAGGTCCCCGACCCGCACACCGAGCCCATGCGCGTCGCCGACCTGCTGCGCGAAGCGGCAGCGGAGGTCGAGGACTTCCGGCGCATCGAGCGGCAGGCCCTGGACGAGACGAGTGTGGAACCGAGCGCGATCAGCCAGATCAGCCACCTGCTCGCGGAGCTGCTGGACAACGCCACCCGGTTCTCCCCGCCGAAGTCCAAGGTGGTCATCCGCGCCGAACTGGTGACGGACGGCCTGTCGGTCGAGATCGAGGACCGCGGGCCGCGGGTGAGCCCGGAGCGCTACGAGGAGATGAACGGGCGCCTGCACGAGGCCCCGCCGTACTCCGTGCTGGCGCAGAACGCGCACCGGCTCGGCCTCTTCGTGGTCGGGCACCTCGCCGACCAGCTCCGCGCGACGGTCACCCTGCGCCGCTCGGTGTACGGGGGCACCTCGGCGGTGGTGATCCTGCCCAGGCAGCTGCTGGTGGCGACCGACGCGCAGGCCCCGCGCGAGATCGAGCCGCAGCCCCGGGTCCTGGAGTTGCTCCCGGTGCCCGCACCGGACCCGGCCCCGGCAGCCTCCGCGCCCAGCCCGCCCGCGGTACGCGAGCCCGTGCCCGAGCCCACCCCCGCCCCGGAGCCCGAGCCGGTCGTGCACACGAGCGCCGGGCTGCCGAGCCGCCGTACGAAGGCGCCCGTGGCCGTGGCCGTGGCCGTGCCCGCGCCCGTGCCCGCACCGGCACTCGTACCCGTATCCGCACGCGCGGCCCGCCCGGCTCTCCCGGAGCGCGTCCCGCAGACCCACATCGCCGAACAGCTGCGCGAGCCCCGCGCGCAGGAAAGCGTGGTCCGGCCCGACACCGCGACACCCGAAGAGGTGGCCGATGCCTGGGCGGACTACGAACAGGGGACCCAGACAGTGGAAGAAGAGCTCCGACGGGATCAGCCATGACCACCTCACCGAACACCGCGGCATCCAACGACGCGATCTACAGCGTCCTCGACAACAACCTGAGCAGGATCGCCGGCGTCCAGGGAGCCGTGCTGCTCTCCAACGACGGCATCAAGCTCAGCGCCTACCTGCTGGACGAGCCCCAGGCCGAGCGCATGGCGGCCGCGGCCTCCGGCATCGCGTCCACGATGAAGGCGATATCCCGGGAGATCGACGGCGGGCGCGTCATCCGCCAGCTGGTCGAGATGGACGACCGGTACCTCTGCATCGTCGGTTGCGGCGAGGGCAGCACGCTCATCGTGGTGACCTCCCGCAAGGCACGGCTCGGGGAGCTGGGCGGCGAGGCCGTACGGACCGCCCAGGCGCTCGGCGAGTGGCTGGGCACCCCCGAACGCGGCCAGCCGTCCGCGTAATGCCGCAGGACGAGCCACAGCCGCAACCCGCAGGCCGCCGGCGGACGCGGCTGTACGCCCTGACCGATGGGCGGACGGCTGCCGCGCACGCCGTCCTCACCATGGACACGACCGTCACGGCGGCGGCCGACGGCGAGGTGGACGGGACCCTGCCCACCGAGTGGCAGGAGATCCTCGCCATGTGCGCGCCGCCGGGCGGGCGGGCGGTCGCCGAGATAGCGGCGCGGATGCACATCCGCCTCACCCCGATGACGCTGCTCCTCGGCGAACTCGCCGACCGCGGGCTGATCCACCACCGGCCGCCCCTGGCGGTCGCCGAGACCACCGACGTCCATCTGCTCCAGAGAATCAGGGACAGCCTTGCCCGGATATGACACGACCGCCCCGCAGGAACCGGCCCCGGTCAAGATCCTCGTCGCCGGCGGGTTCGGGGTCGGGAAGACGACCCTGGTGGAGACGATCTCCGAGATCGAGCCGCTGCGTACGGAGGAGCGGCTGACGTCCGCCGGTATCGGCGTCGACGACCTCGACGGCATCGAGTCCAAGACGGTGACCACCGTGGCGATGGACTTCGGCCGGCTCACCCTCACCGACGCCGGCGTGGTCCTCTACCTGTTCGGTACGCCAGGCCAGGAACGCTTCTGGTTCATGTGGGACGACCTGCTGAACGGGGCGCTCGGGGCGATCGTGCTGGTCGACACCAGGCGCCTGGACCGCAGCTTCCCGGCCGTGGACTTCTTCGAGAGCCGCGGGCTCCCCTTCGTGGTCGGCGCGAACTGCTTCCACGGCGAACAGCCCTACACCGCCGAGGAGATCGGGGCCGCGCTGCACCTGCGCGACCCGAACACGCCCGTCCTGATGCTCGACGCCCGTTCCCGTACGGACGTCCGGGGCTCCCTGCTCGCGCTGCTCGACCTGCTCATCGCCAAGGCGCAGGCCCCGGCGGCCGTCAGCGGCTGAGCTCCGGCCGGGTTCCGGTCACCGAGGCCAGGTGGTCCGCCAGGTTCCGGTGCGGGGCCCAGCCCTGGGCCCGGGCCCGGGTGAGGTCCAGGACCACCGGGTGCGCCAGCTGGTCCACCGCGTAGCGGCTGAGGGCCGGTTCGGCCCCGGCGACCGTCGCCACGGCCTCCGCGATCCGGGCCGCCGCTCCGGCCACCGGCAGCGGGAGGTGCCGGATCCGGGCCCGGACGCCGTGGGCGCGCAGGACCGCGCGGACCGCCGCGTCACGGCCGTACGGCTCCCCGTCGGCGATGTTGTACGCGCCCGGCGCCCAGGCCGGCGCCGTCAGGCAGGCCCGCGTCAGGTTCTCCACCGCCGTGAGGCTGAGCCGTACGTCCGGGCCGGGCAGCAGCAGGGTGCCCGCCCGTACCCGGGACAGCAGCCGGGGCAGCAGTGTGGTGTCGCCCGGCCCGTAGACCGCCCGCGGCCGCAGCACCACCGCTCCGGCGGCCAGAGCCAGGGCCTCGCCCTCCGCCTTCGTCCGCCCGTAGGCGTTCAACTGCCCGGCGCGCGGATGCTCCTCGCCGACCAGGCCGCGGTCGCGCCGGGGGTCGTAGACGCTGGCGCTGCTCACCCACACCACAGGCCGCCCGCCCGCCGCCCTGAGCAGCCGTCGCGTGCCGTCCACGTTGACCGCGCGCATCAGCGCCGCGGCCCGCGAGCCCGGGGCCGGATCGCCGACGGCCGCCGCGCAGTGCACCACCAGGTCCACGCCCGCCAGGTCCGGCGGCTCCGCGGCCGCGTCCCAGAAGCGGTGCGTGCCCACCGGGCCCGGCCCGCGGCCCAGGCACACCACCTCGGCGCCGGCCGCCGCGGCGGCGCGCGCGACGTGCCCGCCGCAGAAGCCGCTCGCGCCCGTGACCGCGATCACCCCCGGCCCCCGGAGACCCCGGCCTCTCGGGCCCCGGCCCGTACGGTCAGCACGCGCCAGCCGGGCAGCGCCGCCCCGCGGTCCGCCCGGGCCCGCGTCACCACGGGCCGATACGGGGCCAGCGCGCCCAGGACGTCGGCCAGTTGGGCCCGGGCAAGCCGGGCCCCGGGGCACGCGTGCGGTCCGGCGCCGAACACCAGCCGATCC
>NZ_JBSGZP010000039.1:9922-20196 GCF_053611065.1 Streptomyces sp. NPDC054840 | reverse complement strand
CGTCGGTGAGGCCGACGGGGCGGAACAGGATGCGGTACATCACCGGCGCCACGACCCGGTCGAGCACCGTCTCGACGTCGGGGGCGTCCTCGCCGCGCTCCGCGGCGCGGGCGAGCACGACGGCGACCTGCTCCGCCGCGTACGCCGAACACTGCCCCGCGTTGTCGCCGGCGGGGTCACCCAGCAGTGCGTCGCGGATGTACGCGCGCCCCGTGGGCGACGCCATCTCCTCCAGGAACTGCTCGGCCCAGCGCCGCAGGTCCGTTGTCAGATCTCCGTGGTCCGCCGGCGGAGCATCCGGGCGCAAGCGCTCGACGGCTACGTCCGAGAGCAGCTCCTGCAGGTCGCCCCAGCGGCGGTAGATCGTCGACGGAGTGACGCCGGCGCGCGCCGCGACCATCGGGATCGTCAGCTCCGGACGCCCCAGCTCGGCCTGGAGCTCGCGCACGGCGGTGTGGACGGCTTCCTGGACCCGCGCGCTGCGGCCTCCCGGGCGGACCATCGCTTCTCGGCTCATGCGCCCATCTTAAAGCAAATTTCTTGCATGAGGCTGGGCGCTGGCCTGCCTGCGCCATGGTCGAGGTGAGGAGGGCGGCGCGTGAGGTGTACGCGCTGGCGCGCCGGCCGCGGTGGCCCGGTTCGCGCGGAGGGCTTCCCGCTGATGCGCGTGCCCAGGTCCTCGCCGAAGTTGTCGAAGTCCACAGCCCCTGTCACGTGAACAGGGGACCGGAAACAGGCGACTTCACCCGAATCGCTGCCGTTCCTAGGCTGGGCGGGCAAGCAAGCGGAGCAAGCGTCGCGGGCCGGTCACCGGTGCGGCGCCGAGGGAGTTGTCTTGGCCAGTCACGATCCGATCGAACGCCCTGCGGAGCCGTCGTTCAGCGCGTTCCGCGCGTCCGGAGCGCAGCAGCGGATGTACTTCCTCCAGCAGATGGAGGAGGGCAGGCCGACCTACCACATGCCCGTCTTCTACGGCCTCGAAGGACCGGTGGACGAGGCCGCGCTCCGTACCTGCGCCCAGGGCCTGGTCGACCGGCACGAGGCGCTGCGCACCCGGTTCGTCCTGCGGGACGGCGAGCTGTGGCAGCACATCGACACCGAGGCGGCGCTCGTCTGGTCCTGCGCCGCGGCGCGCGGGCCACTGGACGTCGAGGAGTGGATGGCCGCCGAACACCACCGGCCCTTCGACCTGGAGTCCGGACCGCTCTTCCGGGCGGCCCTGCTGCACACCCCCGAGGGCGCGGTGCTCGCGCTCGCCATGCACCACATCGTCGCCGACGGCTGGTCCGTCCAGATCCTCGCCCGCGAGCTCCTCGCCGCGTATGCCCGCTACGGCGAGGGTCCCGACCGTCCGCGGCCGGCCGTGTCCGTAGAGGCCGAAGAGGCTGTGGAGGCCGAAGAGGTCCTGCAGGCCCCGGACTACCAGTACGCCGACTTCTCCGACTGGCAGGAGGAATGGCTCCGCGGAGCCGCCGCCCAGCGTCAGCTCGCCTACTGGGAGCAGCAGTTGGGCGGCGAGTTGCCCGACGCGCCCCTGCCCCGCGACGGCCGGCCCGGTGCCGGAGCGGCCCGCGGCGCGGCGGCGCTGCACTCCTTCGAGGTGCCGGCCCCGGTGCTCGCCCGGATGGAGCGCCTGTGCCGTGAGACCCACAGCACCCCCTACACGCTGATGCTGGCGGCCTTCCAGATCGTGCTCGGCCGCTACACGGGCACCGACGACGTACTGGTCGGGACGCCGGTGGCGGGCCGCAACCGCAAGGAGTTCCAGGACACCGTCGGCCTGTTCGTCAACACGCTGGTGATCCGCGCCGACCTGTCCGACGACCCCGCCTTCCGGATCCACCTGGAGCGCGTACGGGACACCGTGCTCGACGCCCAGGACCACCAGGACCTGCCCTTCGAACGCGTCGTCGACCGGATCGCCCCCGGACGCACCGGCGAGGACGCGTCCCCCTTCCGGGTCATGTTCGGACTGCACGACGAGGACGGCATGACCGACGGCCTGCCCGGCCCGAAGGCCAGGATGCTCGAAGGGCCCGCCGGAACCGCCAAGTTCGACCTGACCTTCGACGTCGTACGCACCGGCGGTGCGCTGAGCTGCCGGCTGGAGTACCGGGCCGACCTGTTCGAGGCCGCCACCGCCCGGCAGTTCGGTCGGCACTTCACCCACCTCCTGGACGCCGCCACCGAGAACCCCGAACTGCCTCTCAGCGCACTGCCGATGCTGTCGGCCGACGAGCGGACCGGCATCGGCTCGCCGCTCCCGGCCCGCGCCGCCCTCCCGTCCACCCCGGGCGAGCCACGCTGCGTCCACGAGATCTTCGCCGGACACGCCGCCCGCACCCCCCACGCGGTCGCCCTCGTCCACGAGGGCACGTCCCTCACCTACCGCGAGCTCGACACCCGGGCCAACCGGCTCGCGCACCGGCTGCGCACCCTCGGCGTGGGACCCGACACCCTCGTCGGACTCTGCCTGCCCCGCTCCGCCGACCTCGTCGTCGCCCTGCTCGGCATCCTCAAGGCCGGCGGCGCCTACCTGCCGCTCGACCCCGACAACCCGCCCGAGCGGCTGCGCCACATCGTCCAGGACGCCCGCCTGGAGCACGTCGTCGGCACCACCGACACCCGGTCCCTGTGGGAGGCCCCCGGCCTGCACTCCGCCGGCCTGCACTTCGTCGACCTGCTCGCCGACGCCCCGCTCCTGGCCGCCGAACCGGACACCGCCCCCGACACCGGCGTCACCCCGGACCACCTGGCCTACGTCATCTACACCTCCGGCTCCACCGGCCTCCCCAAGGGCACCCTCGTGCCCCACTCCAACATCACCCGGCTGTTCTCCGCCACCGACCACTGGTTCGGCTTCGCTCCCGAGGACGTGTGGACCCTCTTCCACTCCATCGCCTTCGACTTCTCCGTCTGGGAACTGTGGGGGGCCCTCGCCCACGGCGGCCGCCTCGTCGTGGTCCCGTACGGGACCAGCCGCTCGCCCGAGGAGTTCCACCGGCTGCTGCGCGCCGAGCGGGTCACCGTCCTCAACCAGACCCCCTCCGCCTTCTACCAGCTGGCCCGGGCCGACGAGGAACACCACCGCACCGCCGCCCCGGCCCCCTCCGGGCTCGCCCTGCGCCACGTCGTCTTCGGCGGGGAGGCCCTCGACGTCGCCGCCCTCGCCGGCTGGTTCGCCCGGCACGGCGACACCGCACCCCGCCTGGTCAACATGTACGGCATCACCGAGACGACCGTGCACGTCACCTACCGGCCGCTGACCGCCCGCGACGCCGAGGACGGCCGCGGCAGCGTCATCGGCGTGCCCATCCCCGACCTGCGCCTGCACCTCCTCGACGCGCGCGGCCGGACCGTCCCGCGCGGCGCCGTCGGCGAGCTGTACGTCGCCGGGGCGGGCCTGGCCCGCGGCTACCTGCGCCGGCCCGAGCTCACCGCCGAGCGCTTCCCCACCGCACTCCGCCACGGCGACGCGGGCCGTGTCGCCGACGCACCCGCCGGGCACGTGGCCGACGAGCGGCTGTACCGCACCGGCGACCTGGCGCGGGCGCTGCCCGACGGGGACCTGGAGTATCTCGGCCGCATCGACCACCAGGTGAAACTGCGCGGCTTCCGCATAGAACTCGGCGAGGTCGAGGCGGCCCTGGCCGCCCACCCCGTCGTCGACGCCGCGGTCGCACTCGTCGCACCGGATCCCGCGGGGAACGACGTCCTCGTCGGCTACCTGGCCGTGACCGGGGCCGAGGACGGGGCGGGTCCCACCGTGGAGGAGCTGCGCACCCACCTCGCGCGGCGGCTGCCCGGCTACATGATCCCCGGTGCGTTCGTCACCCTGCCCGCCTTCCCGCTGACCGCCAACGGGAAGACCGACCGGCGCCGTCTGCCCGCCCCCGGCTCGGCCGCCCGCACCCCCACCGCCGCCCACGAGGCACCCCGCGGGCCGGTCGAAACCGCGCTGACCGAGGTCTTCGCCCAGGTCCTCGGGCACGAACGGGTCGGCGCCCTGGACAACTGGTTCGCCCTCGGCGGGGACTCCATCCGCTCCCTCCAGGTGCTCGCCCGCGTCCGCGAACGCGGCCTCGACCTCACCGTCGCCGACCTCATGAGCCGTCAGACGGCCCGCGCGCTCGCCCCGCTCGTCACCCCGCGGGACCGGGCCGCGGCCGCTGCCGAAGCCCCGTACAAGCCGTTCGGACTGCTGGCCCCCGAGGATCGCGCCGCCCTGCCCGGGGGACTGGAGGACGCCTACCCGATGACCCGGCTCCAGGCCGGCATGCTCTACCACAGCGACCTGCCGTCGGCCGGCGGACGCGTCTACCACAACGTGGCGTCCTACCTGATCGAGACGCCGTTCTCCGAGGACGCCTGGCGGACCACTGTCGAGGTCCTCGCGGCCCGGCACGAGATGCTGCGCACCTCCTTCGACCCGCACGGATTCACCGAGCCCCTCCAGCTCGTCCACCGCGGCGCCCGCCCCGAGATCACCTTCGAGGACCTGCACGGGCTCGACGCCGAGGCGCAGCGCACCGCCGTCGCCGCCCGCTACGCAGCCGAGCGCGCCCGGCCGTTCACCTGGGACCGGCCCCCGCTGATCCGCTTCCACGTCCAGCGGCTCTCCGACACCCGGCTCCAGCTGTTCGTCGCCGAGCACCACGCCGTCCTCGACGGCTGGAGCGAACGTTCGCTCCTCACCGAACTGGCCTCCTGCTACACCGAGGCGCTCGCCGCCCGGAATCGCGCGGACGGCCCCTCCCCGAAGGCCGGACCCCGCTCCCGGTTCGCCTCCTTCGTCGCCCTCGAAAGGGCCGCGCTCGCCGACGCCGGGCAGCGCGCCTTCTGGACCGGCAGGACGGCCGACGCCCCCGCGACCCGGCTGCCCCGCCCGTCGGCGACCGGCGGACCCGCCCGCATGTCCTGGTACCTCGCGCCCCTGCCCGAGGGGCTGCACGGCCGGCTCACCTCCCTGGCCGCCGAAGGCGGCGTACCCCTGCGCACCGTCCTGCTCGCCGCCCACCTGAGGGCGATGGCCCTGCTGGGCGGCGGCGACGCGGTCACCACCGGAGTGGTCCACAACGGCCGCGCCGAGGAGACCGACGGCGACAAGGTCGTCGGCGTCTTCCTGAACACCCTGCCGCTGAGCGTCGGCGTCACCGGGCTCAGCTGGCGCGGCCTCGTCGCGCACGTCGCCGCCGTGGAGGCGGAACTGCACGCGCACCGCCGCTTCCCGCTCGCCGAGATCCAGCGCCTGTCCGGGGGCGGCCCGCTCTTCGAGACCTTCTTCAACTACACCCACTTCCACGTGGAGCGGGACGCGCCGACGGACGGCGCGTTCACCGTGCTGGAGGAGACCGGAGAGGCAGGCACCGACTTCGCCTTCGGCGCGGAGTTCTCCCGCAGCCCCGACGGCACCCTGCTGGAACTCGGACTGCGCTTCGACGCGGCCCAGTTCTCCGAGGAGCAGATGGCGAGCGCGCACGCCTCGTACAGGGCCGCACTGCGCGACCTGGCCGAGTTCCCGGACCGCGACTGTACGGCCGCCGACCTGCTGCCGGAGGCCGAACGCCGCCGCTACGCCGAGTGGAACCGCACCGCCGTCGACCACTCGCGGCCCCACGTCCTGACCCGTCTGATCGACGAACGGCGCGACCTGGCCCCGGGCGCCCCCGCCGTCCGCTTCGAGGGCGCCGAGCTGACCTACCGCACCCTCGACACCGAGGCCGAGCGGCTGTGCGCGGCGCTGCGGGAACGGGGCGCGGGCCCCGGCACCTTCGTCGGCCTGCTGCTGGAACGCTCCCTGGCCCTGCCGGTCGTACTCCTCGCCGTCCTCAAGTCCGGCGCCGCCTACGTCCCGCTGGACCCGGAGCACCCGGAGCCGCGCGTGCGGTCGCTGCTCGCCGAGGCCGGCATCGGCCTGGTGGTCGCCGAGAGCGCGTGGGCGGAGCGGCTGGACGGCTCCGGGATCACCGTCGTCCGGCCGGACGCGACCGCGTCCGGAACCGCGACCGCGTCCGGCACCGCCAGGGACCCCGAGCCGTCCGACCCGGCGTACATGATCTTCACCTCGGGATCCACCGGCAAGCCCAAGGGAGTCGTCGTCTCCCACCGGGCCATCGCCAACCGGCTGCTGTGGATGCAGGACGAGTACGGGCTGACCCCGGGGGAGCGGGTGCTGCACAAGACGCCGTACACCTTCGACGTCTCCGTGTGGGAGCTGTTCTGGCCCCTGCTGACCGGCGCCACCCTCGTCCTCGCCCGCCCCGGCGGCCAGCGCGACCCCGGTTACCTCGCCGGCCTGATCCACGACGAGGGCATCAGTACGGTGCACTTCGTCCCGTCGATGCTCAGCGTGTTCCTCGACGACCCCTCGGCAACGGCCCGCTCGGGCGGCCTCACCCGGGTGGTCTGCAGCGGCGAGGCCCTGCCGTACGAGGTCCAGCGCAGGTTCTTCGAGCGGCTGCCCGGCGTCGAACTGCACAACCTCTACGGGCCCACGGAGGCGGCCGTCGACGTCACGTACTGGCAGTGCCGGCCGGACGGCGGCGACACCGTGCCCATCGGCCGGCCCATCGCCAACATGCGCACCCACGTACTGGACCGCCGCCTCGCCGAGGTTCCCCTCGGCGTCACCGGGGAACTCTTCCTCGAAGGTGTCGGCCTCGCCGACGGCTACCACGGACGACCCGAGCTGACGGCCGAGCGGTTCATCGAGCACACCGGCCCCGACGGCACCACCCGCCGCCTCTACCGGACCGGCGACTTCGCCCGGCACCGCCCCGACGGCGCGCTGGAGTACGCGGGCCGCACGGACCACCAGCTCAAGATCCGGGGGTTCCGTGTCGAGCCGGGGGAGATCGAGGCCGTCCTCGCCGAACACCCCGGCGTGCGCGACTGCGCGGTCCTGCCCCGCGGCGAACGCCTCGTCGGCTACTTCGTCCCCGACGCGGCCGGCCCGGACGCCGCCTCCGCATCCGTCCCTGCGGGCGAACTGGCCCGGCACGCCCGGGAGCGGCTCCCCGAGTACATGGTCCCCTCCGCCTGGGTGTGCCTGACGGCCCTCCCGCTGACCGCCAACGGCAAACTGGACCGCGCCGCCCTGCCCGACCCGGACCCCGCCGACCTGCGCGGCGATGTCGAACGGACCCCGCCCCGCGACGCACTCGAAGCCCGCCTCGCCGGGATCTGGGAAGGACTCCTGGCCGCCGGCCCGGTCGGCGTCCACGACGACTTCTTCGAGTCCGGCGGGCACTCCATCGACGCCCTGCGCCTGATCGGCCGGATCAACCAGGCCTTCGGCGAACGCCTCGGCGTCTCGGCCGTCCTGGAGCACCCGACCGTCGCCCGGCAGGCCGCGCTGCTGCGGGGCCGCCACGTCGAGGCACGCCCGGACCCGGTGGTCCGCCTCCGGGCCGAGGGCACGCTCGACCCGCTCCTCCTCGTCCACCCGATCGGCGGAAACGTCTTCTGCTACCGCACCCTGGCCGCCGAACTGGGCCCGGAGCGACCGGTGTTCGGGCTGACCGCGCCCGGCCTGACCGGCCCCGACCCGACGCCCGACGCCACCGTCGAGGAGCTGGCCGCCGCCCACCTGGAGGCCCTGCGCCGGATCCGCCCCGCCGGCCCCTACCACCTGGCCGGCTGGTCCTTCGGCGGGCTCCTCGCCTACGAGATGGCGGTCCAACTGCGCTCCGCCGGACAGGAGGTGGCGACCCTCGCGCTGCTCGACACCGGCTACCCGGAGCCCGGCCACGTCCCCGACGACGAGAACGAGCTGCTGGAGTGGTTCCACGAGGACCTGGCCCGCTCCGCCGGCTTCGACCCCGCCGACGAGAGCGTGGCCGCGCTGCGGAGCGCCCTCCGGAGCGTCGCCGACACCCCGGCCCGGCTCGCCGTCCTCGCCGAGCAGGTGGAACGCGAGGGCTTCGCCCCCGGCCTGGACCCGCGCGACCTCGCCCGGCATTACGCGGTGTTCCGCACCGGAATCCGCGCCGCCGCCGCGTACGAGCCCCCGGACGCCCCCTGCCCGGTCCTGTTCCTCCAGAGCACGACCGGAGCCCGGGAGCACGCCGCCGACCGATGGGCCGGCCGGGCGGAGGCCGGCTTCACCCGCCGCGAGGCCGCCACCGACCACTACGGGCTGATGCGGCCGCCGCACAGCACCTGGGCCGCCGCCCTCCTGCGCACCGCCCTCGCCGAGGCCGACCACCGCTGAACGGCCGCCCCGGCCCGCCCGTAAGGGGGTGTCCGCAAAGTCCCGCCCGCGGACGCCTGGCACCGCCCCCTTCCACCCCGCCCCAGCCCTTCGCGCGCGGCGCGCCGACGAGGCGTGCTCCGGCACGCCCCCGCGCCCCGCACCAGAACAGGAAACGGAACACACCACGTGACGAGCGATACCCCGGGCCCCGCCCCCGAGCTGAGCGGCCGGATCCGCGGCGGTCCCGCCGAACTCCTGCACGACGAAGTGCTCGCCCCGCAGTTCGGGTTCGAGTCCCGCCACCTGCTGCGCCACTACGTCGCCATCGAGAAGACCCTGGCCGCCGAATACGTCCGCATGGACCTGATCACCGCCGAGGAGGCCCACCGGATCGCCGCCCTGCTGGACTCCGTCGGGCCCGACACCCTCAGCGCGCAGCCCGGCGCCAACATGTCGGACATCGCCTTCGCCCTCGAACGGCACGTCGAGGCGGGCCTGCCCCACCCGGTCGTCCGCTGGCACGCCGACCGCAGCCGCAACGACCTGCAGGCCTGCGCCCAGGTGATGTACGGCCGCGACCAGCTCACCCGCTTCGCGGACGCGCTCCTCGAACTCGGCTCGGTCGTGCAGCAGTTGGCCCAGGAGGCCTGCGACCTGCCCATGCCGGGGTACACCCACTTCCAGGCCGCCCAGATCATCACCCCCGGATTTCACCTCGCCGCGCTCTCCGAGCACCTGCTGCACACCCACGCCAGGCTGCTGAACGCGTACGACGGCATCGACGCCTGCCCGCTGGGCGCCGGCGCCATGGCCGGACAGGAACTGCCCTGGGACCGCGACCGGATGGCACGGCTGCTCGGCTTCTCCCGGCCGCAGCCCCATGCCCTGACCGCCGTGGCCTCGCGCCGCTGGAGCGCCGAACTGACCGCGGAGCTCAGCCTGCTGGGCACCGCGCTGAGCCGCTTCACCACCGACCTGCTCACCTGGGGCGGCAGCGAGTACGGCTTCATCGAACTGCCCGACGAACTGTCCGGCATCTCCTCCGCCATGCCGCAGAAGAAGAACTACCCCGTCCTGGAACGCATCCGCGGGCGCACCGCCCACCTGACCGCCTTCCACTTCGATGTGCTCCTGGGCCAGCGAAACACCCCCTTCTGCAACCTCGTCGAGGTGTCCAAGGAGGCCGGCACCCACCTGCTGAACGCCTTCGACTCGGCCCACGGCACCGTCCGCCTCCTCACCGAGGTACTGCGCAGGCTGACGTTCCGCGCCGACCGTATGCGCCAGGTGTGCGAGCGTGAGTTCCTCGGCGGGTTCAGCCTCGCCAACGCCCTCTGCCTCACCGAAGGGGTGCCCTGGCGCACCGCCCAGGTCGTCGCCGGGAAGTACGTCGTGCTCGCCGCGACGGCGGGCGCCGCCCCCGCTCCCGGCGAACCCGCCCTGCTGGCCGAGGCGGCCGCCGGACACGGCATCACCCTCTCCGACCCCGCCCGGCTCCTCGCCGACGCCTTCGACGTCGACCGGGGCCTGGAGCGCATGGTGTCCGCCGGTTCGGCCCGCCCCGACGCCGTACGCGCGGTACTGCGCACCCAGCAGGAGACGTACGAACGGCTCGGCGCCGGCTGGGAGCTGCGCGCCGCCGCGGTCCGCGCGGGCGCCGTGGAGGGCGACCGCGCCCTGTACGGCGCGACCGGCAACGAGATCCGGGGGGAGGACGGCGATGGCACCCGCACCCGCGTACAGCACGCCCACTGACACCGTCGCGGGGGCGACCGCCGCCCCCGCCGGACCCGGCTCCGGCAGCGCCTTCGGCACCTTCGGTGAACTGCTCCAGGGCGCCCTGCCCCACCCGCAGGGGGACTTCCTGGTCACCTTCCCCCTCGCCCGCTGGGCCACCGCCGTGTTCCACCCCCGGCCCGGCCGCCGGGAGGTTCAGGTACGCCCGGTCCACAAGGCGAAGTCCCGCCGGGTCGCCGAGGCCGTCCTGGCCGCCCTCGGCGCGACGGACGGCGGCCTGCTGGAGGTCGCCGGCGACCTGCCCGAGGGCAAGGGCCTCGCCAGCTCCTCCGCCGACCTGGTC
>NZ_JBSGZP010000039.1:0-9912 GCF_053611065.1 Streptomyces sp. NPDC054840 | reverse complement strand
CCGAGTCCAGCGGCCTGGCCGCGAGCCGCGCCCACCCCGGCGTCTACTGGACCCACAACGACAGCGACGACGGCCCCTACGTCTACGCCGTCGACGCGGCCACCGGCCGCACGGTCGCCACCGTACGGGCCGTCGGGGCGGCCCACGGGCGCGCGTTCACCCCGGCCGAGACGGAGGACTTCCTGCGCGGCATCGAACCGGCCGACGGGGTCATGTACGACGAGATCGTCGCCTTCCACCACCGTGAGGTGCGCCTCGGTCGCCGCCTCGGGGTACTGCCCCCGCTCGCCGTCGTCGCCCACGACGAGGGCGGCCAGGTCGACACCGTCGCGCACAACCGGGGCGCCCGGGCCTTCGACGCCGCCGACCGGGAGGAGTACGCGCTCCTGCTGGACCGGCTCACCGACGCCGTGGCCCGGGGCGACCTCCCGGAGGTCGGCGCCGTCGCCACCCGCAGCGCCGAGATGAACGCCCACCGCCGCCGGCGCGCCGGGTTCGCGGAACTGCACGCCCTGTGCCGCGAGGTCGACGGCCTGGGCCTGGTCCTCGCCCACAGCGGCACCATGCTCGGCGTCCTCCTGGAGGCGAACGACCCCGCCCTCACCGGCAAGACCGAGCACATCCGGGCCGGCTGCGCCGCCCTCGGCGGAGAGGTGTCCGTACACCGCTCCCTCGGCGCCGACGACAGCTGGAGCCCGCAGGCCGCCGCGACCGCCCACCCCACCGAGCTGGAGATCTGAGCATGCTGTTCGACACCGTGACGGACGCGATCGGCGCGACCCCGCTGGTCCGACTGCGCCTGGGCGAGACCCGCGGCGTGGAGGTCTACGCCAAGCTGGAACTGCAGAACCTCTTCGCGATGAAGGACCGCGTCGCCCGCAACATCCTGTTGGAGGCCCGGCGGCTGGGCACCCTGAGGCCGGGTGCGCCCGTCATCGAGAGCTCCTCGGGGACCATGGCCCTCGGCGTCGCCCTCGTCGGCCGCTCCCTGGGCCACGAGGTGCACATCGTCACCGACCCGCGCATCGACCCCGTCACCCTCGCCAAACTTCGTGCCCTGGGCTGCCGGGTACACGTCGTCGAGGCCATGACCAGCCACGGCTGGCAGAGCGCCCGCCTGGAGCGGCTCGCCGAGCTGCTCGACGAACTGCCCGGAGCCTTCTGGCCACAGCAGTACACCAACCCCGACAACCCCGGCGCCTACCGCACCCTCGCCGGAGAACTCCTGGCGGACCTGGGGCGGTTCGACTCCCTCGTCGGAGCCGTCGGCAGCGGCGGCTCCCTGTGCGGCACCGCCCGGGCGCTGCGCGAGAGCCTGCCCGCCCTGCACGTCGTCGGCGTCGACTGCGTGGGCAGCACCCTCTTCGGCCAGCCCGACGTACCGCAGCGGCTGCAGAGCGGGCTGGGCAACAGCCTGCTGCCCAAGAACCTGGACCGCACCCTCATCGACGAGGTGCACTGGCTCAACGACCACGAGGCCTTCGCCGCGACCTGGGACCTCGCCCGCGAGCAGCAGATCTTCGGCGGCAACACCTCGGGCTCCGTCTACCGGGTCCTCACCGGCCTCGCCGACCGCGCCGAGCCCGGGACCAGGATCGTCGGCATCCTGCCCGACCGCGGCGACCGCTACGCCGACACCGTCTACAACGACGAGCACTGGGACGCGAACCGGCTGCGCGAGGTGCCCGCCGCCACCGCGCCGGCCGCACTCGGCCCCGACGGGACCGCCCTCACCTGGTCCACCCTCGCCTACAGCCCGCCCGCCGGGATCCGCCGGCACCTGCTGTTCGTGGAGTCCAACACCACCGGCACCGGCATGCTGGCCCTGGACCGGGCGCGCGAACTGGGTACCGTGCCCGTCCTGCTGACCGGCGACCCCGACCGCTACCGGGGACTCGCCGACACCGGCACCGAGGTGCTGCGCTGCGACACCAACTCCGACGCCGCCCTGCGCGCCGCCGTACAGGAGCGGTTCCGCCGCGAGGAGATCGCGGGCGTCACCACCACCAGCGACTTCTACGTACCGGCCGCCGCCCGGATCGCCCAGTGGCTCGGCCTGCCCGGCAACCCGCCCGGGGCGGTGGCCGTCTGCCGCGACAAGTCCGCCCTGCGCGAGAGGCTGCGGGCCGCCGGTGTCCGCCAGCCCCGCTACGCCGTGGTCCGCGAGCCGGCCGGGGCGGCGGACGCCGTCGCCCGCACCGGACTGCCCTGCGTGGTCAAGCCGGCCGACGACTCGGGTTCCACCAACGTCCTGCTCTGCGCCGACGAAGCGGAGGTCCGCGCCCAGATCGGGCGGATCCTCGCGATCGCCACCAACGTACGGGGCATGCCCACCGCCCGGGCCGTCCTCGTCGAGGAGTACCTGGACGCACCGGAATACAGCGTCGAGATGTTCAGCGGGGACGGGCAGGCCGTGTGCGTCGGCATCACCGCCAAGTCCGTGACCGCCACCCCGCACTTCGTCGAGCACCGCCACCTCTTCCCCGCCCCGCTGCCCACCGCCGCCGCCCAGCTGATCACCGACACGGTGACGGCGGCCCTCGACGCGGCCGGGATCCGCCTGGGCGCCACCCACACCGAGGTCAAACTGACCGCCGACGGCCCCGCCCTCATCGAGATCAACCCGCGACCGGCCGGCGGCATGATCCCCGAACTGATCCGGCTCGCCACCGGGGTCGACCTCCTCGACGCGCAGCTCCGCGCCGCCCTCGGCCTGCCCCCGCACCTCAAGGCCGAGGAGGCCGGTCATGCCGGGATCCAGTTCCTCCTCGCCGACACCGACGGCACCCTCACCGCCGCCCACGGCGCCGAGGCCGCCGAAGCCGTCGAGGGAGTCGAGTCGGTGCTGGTCACCGCCGCCCCCGGCACGCCCGTGCGCAGGCCCCGCAGTGCCTCCGACCGGCTCGGGCACGTGATCGCCCGCCATGAGGAGCCCGAGGGCGTGCACGCCGCCCTCGATGCGGCGCGCGCCCTGGTCCGCCTCGACATCGAGGCCGCGCCCCACTCCTGAACCTCCGCTCCTGAACCTCCGCCGTCCCCGGCCCCGACGACGCGCCGTACGACCCGTACGACCGCACCCGACACGAAAGGTCAACCGCCATGAGCAACCCCTTCGAGAACGACAACGCCTCCTACGTCGTGGTCCGCAACGACGAGCTCCAGCACTCCCTGTGGCCCGCCGCCAACCCCGTTCCGGCCGGCTGGACCGTGGTGCACGGCCCCGACGGCCGCCAGGCCTGCCTGGACCACGTCGAGCGGGTCTGGACCGACATGCGCCCCGCCTCCCTGGTGGCCGCCCTCGCCGGGAACGCGCCCCGTGGCTGAGCCCGTCCACCGCACCGAGCACCCGGCCGGGCCCGACCCCGTACGGACCCTGCGCACCCTCTTCGCCGAGGTCCTCGGCCGTGCCGAGGTCGGCGCGGGCCACAGCTTCACCGGGCTGGGCGGGGACAGCATCCAGGCGATCCAGGTCGTCAGCCGTGCCCGCGCGGCCGGCCTGGTCGTCAGCACCCGCGACGTGCTCCGCGCGGAGAGCGTCAGCGCGCTCGCCGCCACCGCCCGCGCCCAGGGCCGGGCAGGCGAGGGCGCCGGACCGGTCGTGCCCCCGCGCCGCCTGGGCCCGCTGGCACCCACCCCCATCATGGGGTGGCTCGCCGAACTCGGCGGTCCCGTGGACACGTACAACCAGTCGCTCGTCCTGCGCACCCCGCCGGGCTTCTGTTCGTCCGCCGCCGTACGCACCGTCCAGGCCCTCCTCGACACCCACGAGATGCTCCGCCTGCGGCTGCCCGACGGGATCGGGGCTTCCGGCGCCGAGCCGGTCGTACCGCCCGCGGGTTCCGTCAGCGCGGCGGACCTGCTGGAGCACGTGGACGCCCGCGGGACGGGCGAGGCGGAACTTCCCGCCCTGACCCGGGAGCGGATGCGCGCCGCCCGGGGGCTGCTCTCGCCCCGCGACGGCCACATGCTGCGCGCCGTACTCCTGGACCGGGGCGCCGGACAGCAGGGACGGCTCGCGCTCGTCGTCCACCACCTCGTGGTCGACGGCGTCTCCTGGCGGATCCTCCAGGACGACCTGCGCAGCTGCTGGACGGCCCTCAACGAGGGCCGCGAGCCCGCCCTGGAACCGGCGCACACCCCCTTCGCGCACTGGGCGGACCTGCTGCGCGCGGAGGCCACCTCCGGCCGCCGGACCACCGAGGCCGACCGCTGGGCCGCCGCCCTGCGCGAGGCCCCGCAACCCCTCGCCGGGGTCCGTCCGCCCGGCGGCCTCGACCCCGAGAGCCCGGAGAACACCCTCACCCTGACCCTCGGGCCGGACGTGACGGGCCCCCTGCTCACCACCGCGCCCGGCCTCGTCAACGGCACCGTCAACGACGTGCTGCTGACCGCCCTGGCTCTCGCCGTGCTCGGGCGGCGCGGCGCCGACGGCCAGGACGCGGCTGACGAGGAGGGTGCCGTCCTGGTCGACGTCGAGGGCCACGGCCGGGAGGACGTCGCCGACGGCACGGACCTGTCCCGCACCGTCGGCTGGTTCACCACCGTGTTCCCCGTCCGTCTCGCCCTCGGGCGCCCGGACCTCGACGAGGCCCGCGCGGGCGGACCGGCGGTCGGCGCCGCCCTGCGTCTGGTCAAGGAGGCACTGCGCGCCGTACCGGACAAGGGCATCGGCTTCGGACTGCTGCGCCACCTCAACTCCCGTACCGGACCGGACCTCGCCGCGCGCGGCATCCCCCAGATCGGCTTCAACTACCTCGGCCGGTTCCCGATGGGTGGGGACGCCCCCTGGGACGCCGCGCCCGGGCACGCCTTCGCCCTCGACGACGCCGACGACGGCCTTCCGATGGCCCACGCCGTGGAGGTCAACGCGGCCGCCCACGAGGGGCCGGACGGCCTCACCCTCAGCGCCACCTGGACGTGGGCGGGCAACGCCTTCCCCGGTCAGGCGGTCCATGACCTCGCGCAGGAGTGGTTCACCATGCTGCGCGCCGTCGTCACCCACGCCGCCCGCCCGGACGCCGGCGGACTGACCCCCTCCGACGTCTCCCTCGCCCATGTCAGCCAGGCCGACCTCGACACCTTCGAATCCCAGCTCGGAGCCCTGCTGTGATCCCTCTGTCCCACGCCCAGCAGCGGCTGTGGTTCCACGCCCGGGACGGCGCCGACGGCGCGCTCTACCACATCCCCGTCGGACTGCGGCTGCGCGGAACCCTCGACCGCCCGGCCCTGCGCGCCGCGCTCGCGGACGTGAGCGGCCGCCACGAGGCACTGCGCACCGTCTTCCCCGACCAGGCGGGCCGCCCCCACCAGCGGGTCCTGGACCCGGCGGACGCCGCGCCGGTGCTCACCGTCACCGACTGCCCGCCCGTCGAACGCGCCCGGCGGGCCGAGGAGGCCTCGTCCCGGCCATTCGACCTCGGCACCGAACCGCCCCTGCGCGCCGACCTGTTCACCGACGGCGCCGAGGACCACTACCTGCTCCTGGTGCTGCACCACATAGCGGGCGACGGCCACTCCGTTAACGTCCTCGTCCGTGACCTCGCCGCCGCCTACACCGCCCGGTGCGCGGGCCGGCCGCCCGAGTGGCCCGAACTCCCCGTCCAGTACCCGGACTACGCGCTGTGGCAGCGTGAACTCCTCGGCCCGGCCCAGGATCCCGCCTCCCTGCATGCCCGGCTGCTCACCCACTGGGCGGCCGTCCTCGACGGCCTGCCCGAGGAACTGCCCCTGCCCGCCGACCGCCCCCGCCCGGCCGTGGCCGGCCACCGGGGCGCACTGGTGGAGGCACGGACCGACGCCGCCACCCACGCGGGACTGGCCGCGCTGGCGCGGGACGCCCGAGCCACACCGTTCATGGCCGTCCAGGCCGCCTTCGCGGTCCTGCTCACCCGTCTGGGTGCCGGCACCGACCTGCCGCTCGGCTGCCCCGTCGACGGCCGTGAGGACGAAGCCCTCACCGACCTCGTGGGCCTCTTCGTCAACACCCTGATCGTGCGCGCCGACACCTCGGGCGACCCCACCTTCACGGAGGTGCTGGGCCGGGTGCGCGCCGCCGCCCTGGAGACCTACGCCCACCAGGAACTGCCCTTCGAATCGCTGGTCGAACGCCTCAACCCGGCCCGGTCGCCAGCCCGCCACCCGCTCTTCCAGGTCGCCGTCTCCGCCCAGCGCACCGAGCCGCAGACCCCCGCCTTCGCGGGCCTGCGGGTGCGGGTGGAGGCGGTACGCACCGACACCGCCAAGTTCGACCTCACCCTGGAGGTCGAGGAGCTCCACGACCCGGCCACCGGGCAACCGCTGGGCCTGGCCCTCGGCCTGGAGTACGCGAGCGACCTGTTCGACGAGGCCACGGCCCGGCGCCTGCTGGACCGCCTCGTCCACCTCATCGGCGCCGTCGTCCGGGACCCCTCGGTCCCGCTCTCCGCACTCGACCTCCTGCTGCCCGGGGAGCGTGCCGACCTCCTCGAGCACTGGCAGGGCGCAGACGTCGCCCCCGACGCCCGTACCGTCCACGGCGCCTTCGAGGAGCGGGCCGCCGCCCACCCCGGCCGCCCCGCCGTGCTCTGCGCCGGCCGGGAGACCACATACGGCGAACTCGACGCCCGTGCCGACCGTATCGCCGGACGACTGCGCACCCTCGGCGTCCGCCCGGGCGAGGCCGTCGCCGTCCTGATGGACCGCTCGGCCGACCTCGTCGCCGCCTGCCTGGGCATCCTCAAGGCGGGCGCCGCCTACCTGCCGCTGGACGCGCGGGCCCCGCACGCCCGTACCGAGGCCGTGCTCACCGCGGCCGGGGCCGCCGTCCTCGTCACCGACCTCCCGGACGGCGAACCCGTACCGGCGGGACCGCGCCACGTACTGCGTCCGGACGGACAGCCCGCCGAGGAGGCCGTGACGCCCGGGACGAGTGTGCGGAGCGGGCATGCCGACGCGCTCGCCTACCTGATGTACACCTCCGGCTCCACCGGCACCCCCAAGGGCGTCGCCGTCCCCCACCGCGAGGTCGTCGCCCTCGCCACCGACCGGCGCTGGCGAGGCGGCGCGCACGAGCGGGTGCTGTTCCGCTCCCCGCACGCCTTCGACGCCTCCACCTACGAACTGTGGGTCCCGCTCCTGAACGGCGGCCTGGTCGTCGTCGCGCCGCCCGGCGACCTCGACGTCGACGCGCTGGCCCGGCTGATGACCGAGGAGAGGGTCACCGGGACCTTCCTCACCGCCACCCTCTTCAACGTCCTCGCCGACCGCTGCCTGCCCGCACTCGGTACGCTGCACGAGGTGATGACCGGCGGCGAGGCCGCCTCGCCGTCCATGGTCCGCCGGGTCCGCGAGGCCTGCCCCCGCACCACCGTCACCAACGCCTACGGCCCCACCGAGACCACCACCTTCGCCGCGACCTTCGCCGTCGGCCCGGGCCGGGAGGCCCCCGGCGGGCAGGTCCCGATCGGCCGCCCCCTCGACGGTACGCAGCTCCACGTGCTCGACGAGCGGCTCGGCCTCGTGGCGCCCGGCGTCATCGGCGAGCTCTACATCGCGGGCGCCGGACTCGCGCAGGGCTACCTCGGCCGGGCCGCGCCGACCGCCGAACGCTTCGTCGCCTGCCCGTACGGCCCCCCGGGCACCCGCATGTACCGCACCGGCGACCTGGCCCGCTGGAACACCGACGGCCAGGTCGAGTACCTCGGCCGCGCCGACCGGCAGGTCAAGATCCGCGGACTGCGCATCGAACCCGCCGAGATCGAGCACACCCTGGCCGGACACCCGGCGGTGGGCCAGGCCGCCGTCACCGTCGTGGACACGGCCGCCGGCCCCGCCCTCGCGGGCTACGCCGTCCCCGCCGAGGGAGCTTCCGCACCCGAACCGCAGGAACTGCGCGCGTACCTGCGGGCCCGGCTGCCCGAGTACATGGTGCCCGCCACCCTCACCCTGCTCGACGCCTTCCCCGTGACCGCCAACGGCAAGACCGACCTGACCGCCCTGCCCGCGCCGGGCCCGGCGACGGCCGGCACCGCGGGGACCTCCCGCCGGCCGCGGACCGACGACGAGCGCGCCTTGTGCGCGATCTGGGAGCAGGTCCTGGGCCTGCCGGACATCGGCGTCCACGACAGCTTCTTCGACCTCGGCGGACACTCCCTGCTCGCCACCCAGCTGCTCGCCGAGGTCAGGGCCCGGTTCGGCAGTGCCGTCGGCATCCGCCAGTTCTTCGCCGGCCCCACCGTCGCCGAACTCGCCGCGGCCCTGCCCGCCGCCGCGGCCGCCGACGCCGCCGGCGCGCAGGACCCGCCGATCGTCCGCCGGGCCCGCCGCACCCAGACCGCCTGACCACAGAAGGAACACCACCGTGAACCACCCGCCGTCCACCCCCGCCCCCGCCCCTGCCGCCGCCCCCGCCGCCCGTTCCCTGGTCGAGGACGTCCTGCCGCTCTCCCCGCTCCAGGACGGCATCCTCTTCCACGCCCTCTTCGACGAGGAGGAGCGCGACGTCTACGTCGCCCAGCTGCTCCTCGACCTCGACGGCCCCCTCGACGCGGACCGGCTGCGCGCCGCCGCCGACACCGTCCTGGAACGGCACGCCAACCTCCGTGCCGGCTTCCTGCGCCGCGCCACCGGCGAACCGGCCCAGGTCGTCCAGCGCGGCGTACGGGCCCCCTGGCAGGAGGTGGACCTGTCCGGGCTCGGCGAGACCGCGCGCACCGCGGCCGTCGACACCCTCCTCGCCGAGGACCGGGCCACCCGCTTCGACCTCGCCCGGCCCCCGCTGCTGCGCCTCACCCTCGTCCGCACCGGCCCGCTGTCCCACCGGCTGCTGCTGACCTACCATCACATCCTGATGGACGGCTGGTCCTGGCCGGTCCTGGTGCGCGAACTCCTCGCCCTGCACCACGCCGACGACGCCCCGCTGGGACCGGTCACCCCCTACTCCTCCTTCCTGAGCCGGCTCCACAGCCGCGACACGGCCGCCGCCCAGGACGCTTGGACCCGCGCCCTGGACGGCCTGGCGGGCGGAACCCGCACCGCGCCCGTGTCCCCGCCGCCCGGCTCGGTCCTGCCCGACCGCGTGGAGACGTACCTCCCGGAGTCCCTGACCGAACGGCTCGGCGCCCTCGCGCGCGGCCACCGGATCACCTCCGGCACCCTGCTCCAGGGGGCGTGGGCGCTCCTGCTCGGCCGGCAGATCCGCTCCGAGGACGTGGTCTTCGGAGCCATCGTCAGCGGCCGCGACCCCGAACTGCCCGGCGTCGCCGACATCGTGGGCCTGTGTATCAACACCGTGCCGGTCCGTGTACGGATCGACCCCACGGAGTCCCTCGTCGCGCTGTTCGAGCGGCTCCAGGACGAGCAGGCGCGCCTGATCGACCACCACCACCTGGGACTGGTCGAGATCCAGCGGCTCGCGGGAGCGGGCGAGCTCTTCGACTCCTGCGTCGCCTTCCAGAACTACCCGGTCGACGCGGCAGGCCTCGCCGCCCTCGGCGCGGGCGGGCTCCGGGTCACCGGAGTGGACCCGTACGACGCCGCCCACTACCCCCTCTCGCTGACCGCCATCCCCGGCGACCGGCTGCGGCTGCAGATCGACTACCGGCCGGACGTCTTCGACCGCGACACCGCCCAGGCCCTGCTGGAGCGCCTCGCCCGGCTTCTCGAAGCCGTCGCCGAGGACCCGGCCTGCCCGGTGGGCACCGTGGACCTGCTCTCGCCGGCCGAACGCCACCGCGTCCTGGTCGAATGGAACGACACCGCCCGCGACGAGCAGTACGCGGAGGTCGTCGAGCGCGTACGGCAGCAGGCCGGACGCCGCCCCGACGCCGTCGCCACCACCGACGACACCGGCCGCACGCTGAGCTACGCGGCCCTCGTCGCGCGGGCCGACGCCCTCGCCCTGGCCCTGCGCGCCGACGGGGTGCGGCCCGGCGA
>NZ_JBSGZP010000038.1:0-20513 GCF_053611065.1 Streptomyces sp. NPDC054840 | reverse complement strand
GACCGGCCATGTCCTTGGCGGGCTGGTAGGTGCCCTCGGCCTGCTCGGTTTTGCCCATGGCCACGGCACCCTCGTGGTGCTTGACCATCATCGTCAGGAAGGCGGTGTCGAACGCCTTGCCCGAGGCCGAGTCCAGCTGCTTCATCTCCTCGGCCGTCATCATCCCGGACATGTCGTGTCCCTCGTGGCCGGCGCCCTGGGCCGGGACCTGCTCGCCCCAGGAGGTCAGCCAGCCGGAGAGGGTCTTGATCTCCGGGTCCTGCGCCTTCTTGATCTCGCCGGCCAGCTTCTTCACCTCGGCCGACTCGGCGCGCGTCGCCGCCAGGTCGGCCATCTCGACGGCCTGACGGTGATGGGGAATCATCCCCTGCGCGAACGCGACGTCGGCGGCATTGTGGTCGCCCTTCCGCGCGGGGGCGGAGGCGGAGACGGAGGCGGCCGGCGAGGCGGCGTTGTGCCCGTTGTGGGCCGAGCCACTGTCATCGCCGTTTCCGCCGCAGGCGGCGAGGACGAGGGCGGCGGTGGCGGTGGCGGCCACGGCGGTGGCGCGACGGATCAGGGAACGCTCGGTGGTCATGTGCAACTCCTGCAGAGAGCACGCGCGCGACTGCGGGCGTGCGGAAGTAGGGCGGTGGCGAGAGGCTGGCCGGCCCTCTTGGGCCGGACACGCCGGGCCGACCTATATGCGCAGGAGCTGCAGCTCACTCAGTGACGGCGGTGCCCGTCCGCAGGCGGTGGCGCCGGGGACGACCCCGTGCGCGATGAAAGCCTGGTCTTGCACGTGGCCGGTCAGGACCGCGGGCGCGGGGAGAACCGGGGCGCCGGCCGTGCCGGTGGCGGCGCACGTCGCATCGGCGTGCTCGGCGTGCCCGCTTCCTCCGCTGCCTGCCGGTTCGTCGGCATGGACGCACCCGTCCTGGCAGGCGGCATCGTCGGCGATCGCCTGCTCGTGGCCGGCGGCCGACGCATGGTGGGAAGTGGCCGCCGAGTGTGCGGCGGCCGACGCGGGGGCGGGCCCCAGGCCGTGCATGGCCACCAGCCCCGTCAGTACCGCCAGGACGAGGAGCAGGCAGGAACGCAGCCCGAAGGGCTTCACCGCTCGCACCACCTGGCCGTCCATGTCCGCATCGTAAGCGGCTCCCTCGGCGGGTGGCGAGGCGAGGGCCGGAACGACCACCCACCGGGAGGCAAGGCATTGACCCTGGACGGCGCGGACGCTCCGGCCGGCGGCAACAGCGAAGTCGCCGGGGATGCCGCTCGGCTTCTGACGCACCACGGGGGCTCGGCGCCTTCCGACCTGGCGCCGCGCAGCAGGGGGACAGGCAGGGCCGCCTGGCCCGACGCCCCTGGGCGCGCCCGTAGCGAGTCCCCGCAGACAGATCTCTCATGTTCCAGTCCTCCGGTCCCGGATTGATCACTCGACCGGGAAAGTGCGACCCGTCGGGGCGCGAGAGCGGGCCAAGGCGCTTGCATATACCCCCTAGGGGTATACATTGGGCATGTGAGCCCGCAGGTACGGGGTCACACTGGACGGGATTGGGGATGACGGTCATGGAACACGGCGCACAACACACCAGCACCGGGCACGACCACGCCGCGCACCAGGCGCACACGGGTCACGCCGGGCACCAGAAGGGCGGCGTGACGTGGGGGGCCGCCGCGAAGGCGACGCTGCACTGCCTGACCGGTTGCGCCATCGGCGAGATCCTCGGCATGGTCATCGGCACCGCCCTGATGTGGGGCAACGTCCCGACGATGATCCTCGCGATCACCCTGGCCTTCGTCTTCGGCTACTCCTTCACCTTGTTCGCGGTCCGCAAGGCCGGCCTGGACTTCAAAACCGCCGTCAAGGTGGCGCTGGCCGCCGACACCGTCTCGATCGCCGTGATGGAGCTCGTCGACAACGGCATCATCGCCCTGGTCCCCGGCGCGATGGACGCCCACCTGTCGGACTGGCTGTTCTGGACCGCGCTGCTGGGCGGCTTCGCCGTGGCCTTCGTGATCACGACGCCGGTGAACAAGTGGATGATCGGCCGCGGCAAGGGCCACGCCGTCGTCCACGCCTACCACTGACCCAGCCTTCCGGCACCAGCCGTACGGCACCGTGCCCGGCCGTACCCGTCAGCGGGCAGGCGACGCTGAACGACACGATCAGGTCCCACCCCGCCGCGTCCGTGGCCAGGTGACCACCCCGCACGGTCCGGGACGCCCTGCCGAACGTGTTCCGACGTGAAGTCAGCGTTTGGCTGGAGAGCATCAGCACTAGGCCGTAAGCCGACCACGCGCCGGCCGGGCGGGATGGACGGCCGTACTGGTAGCCGGCTGGCTCTGTCGTGCTTTCGTCCGCCGTCTGCTCGGCTTCCTCTTCGAGGGCTTCCTGCCGAGTCATGCCACCGGCGGCCTGTCGCCCGGTGGGGACCATTGCGGAGCAGGTCGGCGGACGCGGCCTCCGGCTCGCCCCGCCAGCTCTGCGACCTGGCCGAGATCCGCTCCGGCCCCGACCGGGGGACCGTCATCCGCCGCCATATGGACGCCCTTCCCCAGGCGCCGGCTCGGCGCGCGGGCCGGCGGTACCCGGATATTCCGCCCCGACCGAACGCGGGCACGATCAAGCCATCCTCCCGTCACCTGATCGGCTCAGCAGGATCTAGAGTGTCCGCGTGACCGAGCAGAATCACGACCTCATCGCCGGCCGGTACCAGTTGGTCGAACGCATCGGCCAGGGCGGCATGGGACGGGTGTGGCGCGGCCTCGACCAGCACCTCTTCGGCCGCGAAGTCGCCGTCAAGGAGATCCTCTTCCCGCCGGGCATGGAGGACGAGGACCGCGCCGCGCTGCTCCGGCGGTTCACAGGCGAGGCCCGCGCAGCGGTCACTCTCAGCCACCCCGGGATCATCACCGTCCACGACGTCGTGGACCACCACGGCGCGCCCGTCATCGTCATGGAGCTGATCCGCGGGCAGTCCCTGGCCGCCGCCATCCGCGATATGGGCCGACTGCCCGTGCGGCGGGTGGCCGAGATCGGCGCCGCCGTCCTCGACGCGCTCGGAGAGGCGCACGGGGCGCGGATCATCCACCGCGACATCAAGCCGGACAACGTGCTCCTGACCAAGGACCGTGTCGTCCTCACCGACTTCGGCATCGCCCATCTGGCGGACGCCACGACCAAGCTGAGCCACAGCGGGATCGTCATCGGCACCCCCCAGTACATGCCGCCGGAGCAGCTGGAGGGCAAGCGCCCGACCCCCGCCAACGACCTGTGGGCGCTCGGCGCCACCCTCTACCACGCCGTCGAGGGGCACCCGCCGTTCGAGGCGGAGGGGCTCCACGCCCTCGCCGTGGCCGTGTTCACCCGCCCGCACCGGCCGCCGGTCCACGCCGGCCCGCTGGCACCCGTACTGGACGCGCTCCTCACCAAGGACCCGGCGCAGCGTGTGGGCGCCGCGCAAACCGCCGAGATGCTGGCGGCGGTGCTGCGGTCCTCCCCGTCCCCGGCCGACGCGTCCACCGGGCCCGGACCGGTGCCCCGGCCCGACCCCGCAAGCGAACCCGCCCCCGCCCCCGCCCCCGTCCCCACGCCCGATCCCAGGACGGCCCCCCTGCCGGCGCCGGACGCACCGACGGCACCCGAGCAGGCACCGGTCCCGGCGACCCCCACGGTCGCGGACCCCCGGTCGGGTGACGGCGCTCCCCAGCGCCCCGTACCGGACAGGCACACCGTCCCGCCCGTCCCCGTACCCCCGGCCGGGAGCCCGCTCACGCTCGAAGAGAGGGCCGGGACGGAGCACGGCGAGCGGGCCTCCACCCGGCGGCGGGCCCTGACCCGCCGCTCCCTGGTCCTGGGCGCGGCACTGGCCACGCTCACCACGGGTTCCGTCCTGACCTGGACCCTCAACCATGACGACGAGGCACCCCGCGGCGGCGGGACGGCCGGCAGCGGCTCGGCGGCTTCCGTCACCGTGGTGATCGGCGTGGACGCACCGCTCAGCGGCGCCCTGTCCTCCATGGGCGCCGGAATGAAGAACTCCGCAGACCTGGCGGTCAGGACGGCCAACGAAAAGCGCCACGTCCCCGGCGTCACCTTCGAGATCAAGGCCCTGGACGACGCGGCCGATCCCGCAAAGGGCGCCCCCAACGCCGCCCGGTTCGTGTCCGACGAGCAGGTGCTGGGGGTCGTCGGCCCCCTCAACTCCGCTGTCTCCAAGACCTTCGTGCCCCCGCTCGCGCGCGCGGACCTGGTCAACGTGTCACCGGGCAACACCGACCCCGTGCTGACGCTCGGCCCCCACTGGGCCGCGGGCACCACCTCCCGTCCTTACTCCACCTACTTCCGCACCGTGGCCACGGACGTCGACCAGGGGCCGTTCGCCGCCCGCCACCTGCACGGCGAAGCGAAGAAGAACAAGCTGTACGTGGTCGACGACGCGAGCGCCCACGGCACCGCCCTCACCGCCGGCCTCAAGGCCGAGTTCACCAAGCTCGGCGGGACCGTCGTCGGCACCGAGCAGGTGGACCCCGCCGAACGCGCCTTCGCGGGCCTCGCCGAGCGGGTGCGTTCCTCCGGTGCCGACGCCGTCTACTTCGGCGGCTACTACGACACCGCGGCGCCGCTCTCCCAGCAGCTGGAGAAGGCTGGGGTGACTGCCCCGCTGATGGGCGGCGACGGCATCTTCGACCAGCAGTACCTCACGGCGAACCCGAAGGCCGAGGGCGACCTCGCGACCAACATCGGCGTGGCCGCGGAGGAATCGGCGGCGGGCCAGGACTTCCTCGCCCGGTACGAGAAGGCCGGGTACCCGGAGGCGGCCGGCTGGTACGGCCCCTACGCGTACGACGCGACCTGGACCCTCATCGAAGCGGTGAAGGCCGTCGTGACGGCCAACGGCGGCACCCTCCCCGGCGACGCCCGGGCGAAACTGCCGCAGGCCGTGGCGCGATCGGGCTTCGACGGCGTCACCGGCCGCGTCGCCTTCGACGGGAACGGTGACACGGTCAACCGCCGGCTGACGGTGTACGCGGTGAACGGCGGCGCCTGGGCCACCATGACGAGCGGCTCCGCCACCCCCCTGACGCCCACCGCGGCGCCGTTCACCACGTGTTCAGGCGCCGGAGTGTGCCCCGTCGCCGGTGCCGAGGAGGGGGAGGGCCAGCCGGCGTTCGACGTCGTTGGGCAGTGACCACAGTTCGCTGCGCCGCTTCCGGTCCTGCGCACCTTGGCGGTCGGCGCGGCGGATCCCGGGCACGGCGAGGGCCAGGGCGGTCAGGGACGCGGCCAGCCCGGCGCCGAGGAGTGCACCGGCGAGTACGGCCCCGTCCGCCACGGCGAACGGCAGCGCGAACCCGAGGCAGAGCGTGCCGAGGCCGCCGAGGACGGCCAGCATCCACCACAGCGGAGTGAGCGGGTGCTCATCGCGCAGATGGTCGACCAGCTGCCGGTCGGTGGGACGCCGCCGGCGGTGCGCCTGGGCGGCGGCGAACAGCTCGGCACGTCCGCGCAACGCCCAGACGGCGCGTACTCCCACCCATGCGACGGGCACCACGAGCAACGTCACCGGCACCAGGACCGCCTGAACCGTCCGCGGCACCGGCACCCCGCCGGAGGCGTCGGCCACCACGGATGCCACGGCGGCTGCCGCGAGCACGGCACCCGCCGCGCTCGTGACCACGAGCCGGCGCCGGGCCCGGCGTACCCGAGCGCTGAGAGGGAACTCGACCGCGTCCAACGTCTTCTCCGTTCGATGACCGCAGGTACTCTACGCAGCCCGGCGGGGAAGCGGAGCAGCTCATCTCCCCATGCGCCGCCCTGGCCCGACCCCGCGCCGAGGACTTCGAGGCTCCGGAGGCGGGATCACGGTTCAGCCGGCGCTGATCGCCGTCACGTGCGTGGAGCCGTCCCGCAGCGCCGTGATGCGGACCTGCCCCGCGGGGAAGGGGTCCCTCCCGTTCGGACCGGGTATCTGCGAGAACGGCGTCCAGGAGCCGTCCGGCCTCCTGACGTTGTGCCAGACCCGTCCGTCGAGCCCGACCGCCACGACCTGGGCCGAACCGTCGGGTGTCCCGGCGATGCCGATGGCGCTGGCCCCCATGGTGGCCGTGGTGACGCCCCGCGGGGGCCGGAAGCCGGTCCAGGAGCCGTCCGGCCGCCGCAGCTGGTGGTACACCATCCCGTCGAGCCCGATCGCGAGGACCTGGGAGGAGCCGTCGGGCATCCCGGTGATCGCCAGGGCCGGACCGCAGAACGTCGGAGCCCCGTTGTAGCCGGCCAGGCGACCCCAGGCCGTCCACGCACCGTCCCGCCCGCGCGCGCAGTGGTACATGGCACCGTCCGTGCCGTAACTGAGCAGCTGGGCGCACCCGTCGGGCATGGCGGCGATCGACACCTTCGTGGCGCCCCAGCGGCTCTTCGCGGTGAAGCCGGGCAGGGTTCGGAACCCGGGCAGTCCGCCGTCGGCGCGGCGCTGCTGGTGGAAGGTGGTGCCGTCCATGGCGGTCACCACGATCTGGCAGGTGCCGTCGGGGAAGGCCGCGATGTCCGCCTCCCGCACCGTGAATGCGGCCGAGCCCTCCGGCCCCGCGACGCGCTGCCAGGGCTGCAGCGTGGCCGAACCCCGTACGGTGGTCAGCCACAGGCCGTTGTCGGGCGCGATGCCCAGCACCACGGCCGAGCCGTCCGCCATGCCTGCCACGGCGCTCTGCACCCCCGTGAACGAGCCGGCGGCCGAGCCGGATCCGGCGGCAGCCGGCAGTGGACGCATACCGCTCCACACCCCGTCGGGCCGGCGCTCGGTGTGGAAGAGCACCCGCCGCTCGACGTCGTACGGGGGCAGTTGCGCGGAGTAGAACCACACCGGGTTGGTGATGGCCACCAGTTGGTCCAAGGTGGTGGAGGCGGGCTTCGGCCGGCGCACCTCGGCACGGGCGAACAGGGAGGCCTTGCCCCAGCCACGCCAGCGCAGCTGCCCCTTACCGCTGCCGTCGATGCAGGTGGCGGCCATGATGCCCCACTCGGTGTACAGCGTGGCGATGCTGTCCGGGGCGCCCGTCACGTTCAAGGTCACGTCGACGGCGTCGAAGAACGACAGCGGCAGTTCCTCCCCGGGCCCCGCGACCGCTCCGCCGGAGCGAGCGGTGAAGTCCAAGGTCACGGCGGCGGATTCGACGGCGTACGACCGGCCCAGGCGCAGTGCGTCCAATACGGCGGGCGTCGACAGACCGGCCGCGTACACGACGTTGTGGGGTCGGCCGACGGCGTCCGCGGGGCTGTGAGCGTCGCTGTTGCCGACGGCGGCGACCCGCTTGCCCAGGCAGAGCATGACGTGCCAGGCGGCGATGTTGGCCGCGTCGTCCAGGGTCCACGGTCCGTTCCACACCTCCAGCGCGTCCACGCGGTCGAGGCCGAACTCCCAGAAGGAGCCCGCCGCCGGAGTGAGGGGATGGGCGGCGATCGCGAGTCCGCCCAGACTGTGCACGCGCCGGGCCTGGTCCTCGAAGGCCCCCTGGTTCGCGGGGCCGTAGCGCCAGTCCACCCATTCGCCTTGCGGCAGGCCGACCGCCAGCCAGTGGCCGTGGCGGGTGGTGACCTCCTCGGCGTTGACGACCAGCAGGTCGGCCGGGATGTTGCCGCGCCACGTCACCCCCGTGGAGCTGGTGTTGTGGTCGGAGGTGGCGATGAAGTGCAGCCCCTCCTGGCGCGCAGCCGCGACGATCTCGTCCACCGTGCGCTGCCCGTCGGAGTGGACGCTGTGCAGGTGCAGGTCACCCCGGTACCAGCCGGGACCCCGCCCGGCCACCGACGTCGGCAGGATGTCGTACGGGGTCCGGGGGAGCGGGTCTCCGTAATGGAGGGTGACATCGACCTGCCAGGCCATGCCCCCTGCGCTGCCGACCATCGGCCCCAGGATGACCGACCACCCGCCGGGGTCGACGGGGCCGGGCACGTAGCCGGGGGTGGCGTCCGCGGCGGAGAGCGTGAACCCGCTCCGTGCGCCGCCGGACCAGCCGCGGAAGCCGGACGGCCCGAAGGCGCCGAGGTCCAGGATGCCGGCGGCGGCGTCGTGGGTGGTGGCGACGGAGATCCGGTGGACTCCGGCGGGGACGTCGAAGGGGACGTACGCCCACTGGTCGTTGCCCTGGGGGGAGTGGCCGCGGTAGGTGGTGGTCACCGTGTCGGTGCCCTGGCCCCTCGTCGCGGCGTGCGCGATCGGCGCGGGAACCAGCGCGGCGACTCCGCCCGCGGCCAGCAGGGCGCCTAAGCGGAGCAGGGAACGGCGCTCGACAGGTGAGCCGGGGCCGGGGCCGGGGGCGAGGGCCGGGTCGAGCGCATCGCTCCGGAGGTGTTCACTCGGCACAGCTGTGCTCTCCGTTCACGTGGGGGTGTCAGGGAAGGCGTGCGTGCTGGTGCGAGGGTGCGAGGGTGCGGGGACGTCGGGGCCCCGGGGACGCGAGGGTGCGGGGCCGCGCGTGAACGGCCGGCCCCGGCTAACGGCTCGAACGCTGGGCCTCGACGATTTGTCGCACGGACCCGTCGACGTCCGTACGGGCCTGGACGCGCTCGGCGAACCCGGGGAACTGCCCGGCGATGGCACTCAGCAGCCGCAGTTCCAGCGGCGCGACGTTGACCTCGCACCGGTCGCGCCGGACGGCCCGTTCGACGCCGTCGGCGACCTGGCCGGGCGTGACGGTCCTGATGCCCTTCGGCGTGGTGGCACCGGTGGCCGCGAACATCCCGGCGTCACGGACGAAGCCGGGCTGGACCAGGGACACCCCCACCCCCGTACCCCTGAGTTCCTGGCGCAGGGCGAGTGCGAATCCGCGCAGCCCGAACTTCGTCGCGTTGTACAGGGAGGTCGACTTGGTCGCCGCCTTGCCCGAAATGGAGCCGACCAGCACGATGTGCCCGCGGCCGCGGCCCACCATGTGCTCCGCGAGCAGCCGCGACAGCACGACGGGCGCGCGGAGGTTGACGTCGAGGGCGCGGTCGAGCTGGTCCTCGGTGTAGTCCAGCAGGTCGCCGCTGGCGGGCAGGGCGGCATTCGCGACGAGGATGTCCGCCTCCGCGCAGCTCTCGGCGAGCCGTACGACGTCGGACCGTACGGCCAGATCGGCGACCACGGTACGGGCGCCACAGGCGTCGGCGGTGGCCTTCAGGGCCTCCTCCCGCCGCCCGGTGACCGTGAGGCGGGCCCCTCGCGCGGTCAGGCGCGCGGCCAGAGCAGTCCCGATGCCTCCGGTGGCGCCGGTGAGCAGAACGTTCGATCCGGATATGTCCACGACCACTCCCGTGCGGCTGGGGAAGTCCCTCAACTCAACTGTTCGTTCGAACGAACAGTATGGATGGCTCCGCTCCTTGTCCACACTTCGTCGTCCCCAACTCCCGGCCCCGCCTGGGCGGTCGAACAGGCCGATGGGGCAGAATTACGCCATGTCCCCTGCTTCCGACACCCGCCAGAGCATCATCGACGCCGTACTGCGGATCATCGGGCAGGACGGCATCGCCGCCGTCACCAACCGGCGGATCGCCAAGGAGGCCGCAGTCTCCCTCGGTTCCGTCACCTACCACTTCGCCACGCAGCACGAGCTGCTGCGGGAGAGCCTGTTGCACTTCGTGGCCGAGGAGACCCGGCACTTCACCGCACTCGCCGACGAATGCTCCGACGAGCACTTCGACATCGGGCAGGCGGCCGAGGTGGTGGCGCAGGTGGCGGGCGGCAACGCCTTCGACAGCCGCCATATCGCGCCGTTCGAGCTGTACGTCCAGGCCGGCCGCGACGAACGGCTGCGCGCCGCCGCAGCCGAGTGTTTCGCCGCCTACGACCTGCTGGCCACCCGGATCCTGACCCACCTCGGTGTCCCGGACCCCGAGCGTCTGGCCGGGGTGGCCGTCGCCCTCGTCTTCGGGCAGCAGCTACGCCGCCTGGCCACCGGCGCCCCCGCCGAGGACCTCGTCGACACCCTGCTGATCCTCACGAAGTTCACCCCGATGTAGGCCGTCCGAGGTGCGCCGGAGCCGGGCGAGGTGTGTTTCGCACGGTGCGCGTCTGCGCGGCGACTTCAGTACGTGTATCCCACGTGCGCGAGGGCCTGCTTCAGCAGCGCGGCGTGCCCGCCCGGCATCTCGCCCTGCACGGCCGCCGACAGCGCTTCCTGAGGGCTGAACCAGACCAGGTCCAGGGCGTCCTGGCGAGGGCGGCAATCACCGGTGACCGGCACGATGTAGGCCAGCGACACCGCGTGCTGGCGAGGGTCGTGGTAGGGGGTGACACCCGCCGTCGGGAAGTACTCGGCGACGGTGAAGGGCTGGAGGGAAGCGGGGATGCGCGGCAGGGCCACGGGTCCCAGGTCCTTCTCCAGGTGGCGGAGCAGCGCGTCACGGATCCGCTCGTGGTGCATGACACGGCCGGACACCAGGGTCCGGCTCATCGCTCCGTCCGTGTCGATCCGCAGGAGCAGTCCGATGGTGGTGACTTCGCCGGTGTCGTCCACGCGTACGGGGACGGCCTCGACGTACAGGATCGGCATCTGGGCCCGGGCCATCTGCAGTTCGTCGTCGGTCAGCCAGCCGGGCGTGGTTTCGGTCGTGTCAGACATTCCTTGATCCTACTTTCCAGGGTGGGGTCCGGCCCAGATCACACGTCCACCCGGCCCATGGAGAGCGGCCCCGCGGGGCTGTCCCCAGCGACCCGGACCGGCGAGATTCTGCCTCCCAGGGGGTTGACGTAACGTTTGAGCATGAGCATGTCGCAGCCACAGCAACCCCCCGGCCCCTACGGGCCCCCGCAGCCCCCGCATCCCTACGGTGGACAGCCGTACGCCGCACATCCCGCGCAGCAGCAGCCGTACCCGGGACAGCCGTACCCGGGACAGCCCCTTCCGCCGCAGCAGTACCCCGGTCGAGGAGCATGGGGGCAGCCTCCGACGGGCACGCCGCCGCGCAAGAACCGGACGGGCATGGTGATCGGGATCGTCGTGGGATCGCTGGTGGTGCTCGGTGTGCTCGGCGCGATCGGAGCCGGGCTGAGCGGATCCGGCTTTCCCGAGGCCCGGTACCGGCTCACCGTTCCCAAGACCCTGGTGGACGGCAAGTACAAGCTGATCCAGGACCATTCGGACACCGATGGCAAGAAAGCCCTGAAGGGCACCTACGACTCGAAGATCCGCGATCCGAAGCCGGCGGTCGGCCAGTACGCCTTCGAATCCCCGAAGGAGTCGGGCGCCTTGGTCGTCTCGGGGATGTACGGCCAGTTCAAGGACCCCGCGACGGCCCGCGAGAAGATGCTGCGCGGGGCCGCGGACTCCGAGGGCTCGTCCCTGGGGGTCCCCGCGCGGGACATCACGCCCACCGGCTCCGACGTCACCCTGTCCTGCCAGGTCCTGACGGTGCGCCAGGGTGGGGTCGAGAGCTCCCTGCCGATGTGCGCCTGGGCCGACGAGAACACCGGTGCCTCGGTCGGGATCGTCAGCCAGGAGACAGCGCCGCAGAAGCCCGGGTCCGTCGACCTCGCGAAGACCGCCGAGACGACCCTGAAGGTGCGTGCGGAGATGCGGCAGCCGATCGGCTGACCCGGCTGCTTCGGAACCGGGCGCCCCGGGCAGGTGCCATCGCGGCGGGCGGTAGCGGCGGCTCTAAACCGCCGCGCAGTTATGCCCAAAAGGTGACTTTCTGGAGCCTGAACCGGTCGGATAGCAATGACCGAGGCGCCTGGTGCGGCCTGCCGATCGTCGGCGGAGACCCCAGCGCGCCGAGGAAGGAACGTCTCGTGATCCGTACCCGTCACGTCGCAGCCCTGGCCACCATGGCCGTCACCGCCCTCGCCATCGCCGTGAGCCCCGCCTCGGCGGCACCCGGCGACACGCTCACCATGTGCTCCAGCACGCTCACCCCGGACGGCTGGGTGGACGCCCAGTGGTGGAACAGCGGCGGTTGCGGCTCAGGCTTCACGCCCAACACCAAGCAGATCAAGGACCTGAGAGGTTACCCGGTCGGCACCCAGGTCAACGCCTGCGCGTCCACGTGGCCGCCCGCCGGCTGGACCATCACCAACACCTACTATTCGAGCGGCTGTCGCTACTCCGCCGTCCCCAGTTTCAACCCCAACACCTGGACCCTGAAGCGCACCTCCTGATCTCGCGCCGTCGCCGTGGCCGGCCGGCGGTGCCGGCACCTGAACGGGCTCGGCGGCCGGTGCGTGTCGTCTCTTTCGGATCTTGCCGAGCCGGCGGCTCCGGCCAGGCATGATCCGAAAGAAAACGCCCTAACGGGTGCCGGAGCGCACGCGGACCTCGCGGACCTCAGTCACCTCGGTCGCCTCGGTCATCGTGTTCTGGTTCGCCCCGGGGCGGTCCTGCTCGAAGGTCCGGAGCAGGTCCGCCGCGACGCTCACCGCGATCGTGGCAGGTTCCTTGCCGGTGATCTCGGTCATTCCGATCGGAGTCTTGATCCGATCGATGGTGGCGGCGTCATGACCGCCCTCGGTGGCCAGGCGCTTGCGGAACCGCACCCACTTGGCGGCCGAGCCGATCAGACCGATCGAGCCGAGACCGGTGGTGCGCAAGGCGGCGTCGCACAGCGCGGCGTCCTCGGCGTGATCATGCGTCATGATCAGGACGTGGGCGCCAGGCGGAAGCTCCGTGAGCACCTCCTCCGGCAGCAGCGGTGTGTGGTGCACGTGGATCTGCGCCACCGCATCCGCGAGCACACCGAGCCGTTCGTCGGTGAGCATGTCGGACCGGGTGTCGATCAGGTGCAGATCGAGGTTGTGGCGGGCCAGGATGCGGGCCAGCTCAAGTCCGACGTGCCCGACGCCGAAGACGGCCACCGCCTGGACCACCGGCAGCGGTTCGAGGAGCAGGCTGACGGCGCCGCCGCAGCACTGCACACCGTGGGGTCCGCTGACCTTGTCGTTGAGGGCGAACTCCATCAGTTCCGGCTGAGGATCGGGCTCGACGTTGAGCTGGCGGGCCCGGTCGATGGCGACGGCCTCGATGTTGCCGCCGCCGATCGAACCCCAGGTCTCGGTCTGTCCCACAACGAGTTTGGCACCGGCCCCGCGGGGCGCGTGGCCGCGCACGGTCGCGACGGTCACGAGCACGCCGGGTTCCCGGCGTGCCCGCAACCGCGTGACCGCGGCGATCCAGGTCATGTCAGGCATTGCTCAAAGCGCTTGTGTCGGTTCGGATCTCGCCGCCGTCGAGAGCGTGGCCGTCGGCGCTCCGTACGTCGTCCGTCCCGCGGACCGACTCGATCGCCCAGAAGACCGCTTCCGGCGTCGCGGGGGCGGCGAGTTCCACGCTGACACCGGCGGGACCGAACGACGCGGCGGCCTGCCGCAGCGCCTCGCGCACGCAGAACGCCAGCATCAGCGGAGGCTCGCCGACCGCCTTGGACCCGTACACGGCGCCCTCTTCGGTGGCGTTCTCCATCAGCGTGACGTTGAACTCCTCGGGCATCTCCGAGAAGCTCGGCAGCTTGTAGGTGCTCGCGGCCTGGGTCAGCAGTCGGCCGCGGTTCGGCCCGTCACCGGTGTCCCAGCGCATGTCCTCAAGCGTCAGCCAGCCCGCGCCCTGTACGAAACCGCCCTCGACCTGACCGATGTCGATCATCGGGGACAGGCTGTCGCCGACGTCGTGCACGATGTCCACCCGGCGGATGCGGTATGCGCCGGTGAAGCCGTCCACCTCCACCTCGGCCGCGGCGGCGCCGTAGGAGAAGTACTTGAACGGGGAGCCCCTGAAGCTCTTGGCGTCCCAGTGCAGCCCCTCGGTCCGGTAGTAACCGGACGCCGACAGCTGAACGCGCTGGAAGTACGCGGTGCGCACCAGGTCGTCCCAGGCCAGCTCCTCGTCGCTGCCCAGGGTGCGGGCGACACCATCGACGATGCGCACGTCCGAGGCGTTCGAACCCAGCCGGCCGGCGGCCACCTGCAGCAGCCGCGCGCGCAACTGCTCGCACGCGTTCTTCACCGCACCGCCGTTGAGGTCCGCACCGGAACTGGCGGCAGTGGCGGAGGTGTTGGGCACCTTGTCGGTACGGGTGGGGGCCAGCCTCACCTTGTGCAGCGGGATGCCCAAGGTGGTCGCGGCCACCTGCAGCATCTTGGTGTGCAGGCCCTGACCCATCTCGGTGCCACCGTGGTTGATCAGGACGGAGCCGTCCTTGTAGATCAGCACCAGCGCGCCGGCCTGGTTGAAGGCAGTGAGGTTGAACGAGATGCCGAACTTGATGCCGGTGATCGCGAGCGCCCGCTTGGTGTGCGGGTGCGCGGCGTTGAAGGCCGCGATCTCACGCTTGCGGTCGGCGATGGCGCCGTTGTTCTCGACCTGCTGCCAGACAGCGGCGATCCGTTCCGCCTGCGGGACCGGCTGGCCGTACGGCGTCGCCTGACCGAGACCCGGCTGGTAGAAGTTGCGCTTGCGCAGTTCCATCGCGTCCAGGCCGAGCAGCGGCGCGACCCGGCCCAGGATGTCCTCGATCACCAGCATGCCCTGCGGTCCGCCGAAGCCGCGGAAGGCCGTGTTGGAGACCTTGTTGGTCTTGGCGATGCGACCGGCGACCCGGGCGTTGGGAATCCAGTACGTGTTGTCGATGTGGCACAGCGCCCGGGCGCACACCGGCTCGGACAGGTCCAGGCTCCAGCCGCCGTCCGCGGTCAGCGTGGCATCCAGCGCCTGGATGCGCCCGTCGGAGTCGAAGCCGATCTTCCAGGCGGCGTGGAACCCGTGCCGCTTGCCGGACATGGTGAGGTCCTGGGTGCGGTTGAGCCGCACCCGGACCGGCCGGCCGGTCAGCTTGGCGCCGAGCGCGGCGATGGCCGCGAAGCCGTGCGGCTGCATCTCCTTGCCGCCGAAGCCGCCGCCCATCCGCAGGCACTGCACGGTCACCTCGTGGCTGTGCAGACCGAGGACGTGGGCGACGATCTCCTGGGTCTCCGAGGGGTGCTGGGTGCTGCTCTGGATGAACACCTGCTCGGCCTCGTCGATGTAGGCCAGCGAGGCGTGCGTCTCCAGGTAGAAGTGCTCCTGGTCGGAGAACTGGAACTCGCCGGTGAACACGTGCGCGGAGTCGGCGAAGCCGGCGTCGATGTCGCCGGTCACCATCACGGGCCGGGCGCCGTGGAAGCTCTCGGCCGCGATCGCTTCCTTCAGTGTGACGATGGAGGGCAGTTCGTCGAGTTCGACCTCGACGGCCGCCGCGCCGAGCCGGGCCGCCTCCAGGGTTTCACCGAGCACCCAGGCGACCGCGTGGCCGTGGAACATGACCTCGTCGGGGAAGAGCGGCTCGTCGTGCTTCATGCCGGCGTCGTTGACACCGGGCACGTCGGCGACGGTCAGCACGCGGACCACGCCGGGCACGGCGAGCGCGGGTTCGGTGCGCAGCGCGGTGATCCGGCCCCGGGTCTTCATGACCTGGACGGGGTAGGCGTGCAGCGTGTCCTTGGTGCGGTGCACCAGGTCGTCGGTGTAGAGCGCGGTGCCGGTGACGTGCAGCACGGCACTTTCGTGCGGCATGGAGACGCCGACTACCGGCTTCTCGGGACGTTCGGACAAATGGCTCATGAAGACACCGCCTCGGTGGTTTGCGCGTGCAGCTTCAACAGGCTCTGGCCGAGCATCGCGGAACGGTAGACGGAGCTCGCACGGTGATCGCTCATCGGCGTGCCCTCACCCCGCAGCACACGGGCCGCGGCCTCGACCGTCTCCGCCGACCACGGCCTGCCCTCCAGGGCCGCCTCGGTGGCGAGGGCGCGGATAGGGGTGGCGGCCACGCCGCCCAGACCGATGCGTGCCTTGCGGACGATTCCGCCCTCGATGTCGAGTGCGAATCCGATCGCCACGCTGGAGATGTCGTCGAAGCGCCGCTTGGCGATCTTGTGGAAGGCCGTGACCGGCGACAGCGGCAGCGGGACGCGCACCGCGCGGATCAGCTCACCGGGACGGCGCACGCTCTGCCGGTAGCCGGTGAAGTACTCCGCGAGCGGGACGACGCGCTCACCGTCGGCGTCGGCGAGCACGAGTGACGCCTCCAGGGCGAGCAGCACCGGCGGGCTGTCACCGATGGGTGAGCCGGTGCCCAGATTGCCGCCGATGGTGCCGCTGTTGCGGATGAGTCGGGAGGCGAACTGCGGGAACAGCTCGGCCAGCAGCGGGACATCGCCGTCGAGGCGGCGTTCGATCTCGGTGAGCGTCACCGCCGCCCCGATCTCGATGTAGTCGGATTCGACTCGCAGCTCCCGGAGTTCGGGCAGCCGGTCGATGGCGACCACGCACTCCGCCCGGCGGGAGCGGATGTTCACCTCGACGCCGTAGTCGGTGGAGCCGGCGACCACGACCGCGTCGGGCCGCTCGCGCAGCAGCCGCAGCGTTTCGGCCAGGGTGTCCTTCCGCAGGAACGTGGCGCCGTCCTGGGTGTATTCGGTGGCGACCGGCGCGGGCGGATCCTGCTCGCGACGCTGCGCCAGGGGGTCGTCCTCGGCGGGCTCACCGACCGCGAAGGCGGCATCGCGGATCGGGCGGTAACCGGTGCAGCGGCACAGGTTGCCGCTCAGCGCGTGCAGATCGAAGCCGTTCGGACCGTGCTCGGCGTCGCTGCTGTCGGCCGGCTCCGCATGCGAGCAGCGGTCGGGCCGGTAGTACTCGGAGGCCATGCTGCAGATGAACCCGGGCGTGCAGTAACCGCATTGGGAACCGCCGCGGACCGCCATCTCCTCCTGTACCGGGTGCAGCGTGGGCCGCGTACCGGCTTCGCCGACCGTGGCGAGACCTTCGGAGGTGATGATCTCCTGGCCGTCGAGTGCCGCGGCCGGAACCAGGCAGGCGTTGACAGCCACCCAGTCGGTGGGCTTGTTCACACCGGGACGGGCCACCAGGACCGAACAGGCGCCGCACTCACCCTCGGCGCAGCCCTCCTTGGTACCGGTGAGGCCACGCTCGCGCAGGAGATCCAGCACCGTGGTGTGGGGTGCAGCCGGTGAGAGCGGTGTCTCTTTCCCGTTGACCGTGATCCGCGCCGCTACCATGGCACAACCTCATTTCCGCGCATGGTCGAGCTGATTATGCTAGTAGCCATTTCAGGGGCTTTCTATTTCGCTGGCGCAGCCCTGGAAGAACCCGGAGCGCGACTCGGCACGCGACGACGTGCCGCAGGCGGTGTGAGAAATCGAAAGATGCCGGGGCCGCAGAAGGGCACACCGGAGAAGAAGGCTGTTCAGCAGCCGTGTGCTACGAGACCCGGAGTCCAGGCGATCTGATGCGCGGGGCGGTGCAGTTCGGAGATGATCGACATCCGACTTCGCCTCCTCCATCAGTTCACGGGCCGGTTCGCTCGAAGTTACGTTGCCGCAGGTCCATCGGTCAAGCCGCCGTGCGGAGACCATGTGGGCCCGCCGTAAGCCGGATCGGGGGCGGGTGGCGACGGACGGCCGGATCCGGCAGGTCGGGACGCTGACCGGAATCTGACGCATCGACCGGCGGAGACGTCGACCGGTCGACGGCACCGGAGCCCCACGCGTTCACCTCGGTCGCCCTGGTCTCGTGTCCCTCGTACTCGTCGCCGCCGCGGGCGCCCCCCAGGGCCTGGCCGACGCGCTCGAACACGGCGCGGACGGCTATCTGCGCCTCGTGGACGCCTCGCGGGTCGGAGCCGAGGAGGCGAGCCGGCTCCTGCGGGAGGCCGTGCAGGGTGCCCGGGCCGCGGGACACAGCCGGGAGACGGTGGGCCGCATCCCGGGCGTGAGCCGGCAGGCCGCCCGGCGGAGGTTCGCCGGGGCGTCCGTACCCGGCGTACCGACCTGTGGTGGGCCGGGCGCGGCGGAGCGCCGCATCCTCGGTCCGCTGACCGGCCCGGTCAAGGAACGCCGGCGACACCACGGGCCCGCGGCCCGGACGGGTGGCGCCGGATGACGGTGACGCCGACCTCGAAGTGACCTCCCGGCCCCGCGGGTCGGGCCGGACCAGGACGGTCACGTCATGGCAGTGGGCCAGGGGTCAGGGCGTCTGGAGCCTGTCCAGGATCCAGGCGCCGAGTTCCTCGGTGATGACCGTGTGCCCCTGGTTGTCGCTCGCGCACATGAAGTGGTCGAGTTCGCTGTCGGCGGGGTCGATCTTGCTGTAGAGCGCGTCGCGGTCGTCGATCTCGCCGGCCGCCACGGCGCTGACACTCGGAACGAACGTGGTCGCGTTGTACGTGAGTTCCGCCGGCTCGCCTTCGAGGAGCCCGGCCAGCATGGCGGCCGTGCCGAAGTTGGCGGGCCGGCCCGGCAGGTTCAGAGCCTCAGGGAACAGTCCACCGGGAGCGCCGTCGATGTCGGGCAGTCCGCTGATGGTGATCGGGATCTCGGGGGATCCGGTCTTCTTCAGGATGGCGACGATCTGCTCTCCCGTGTCCTGCGTGTCCAGACGGGTGCCCGTCAGTTCCGCACCGGTGGTGCGCATCGCCGTCACGCCGGCCGGGATGTTGTTCCCGGCGCCGGTGCCCGTGCCGTTGCCGACCCCGAGCCGTCGCACGCCGGGGGGCCAGCTGCCCACCCGCTCCAGCTCCGCGAGGATATCGGTGCGGGCCTGGTCCTGGTGGGCCTCCGCGGAGACGCTCTCGATGTGCCAGCGCAGCAATTGCCGGGCGGCCGGACTGTTGACCATCCGCGAGAAGCTGCCGAGGAGTGCGCCGAATCCGGGGAGGTCGCCCCAGTTGTCCTTCACGAAGTGCGCGAACGCCTGTACGGAGATGGGCAGCCAGGCTCCCCGGTGCGGGGTGTCGTAAGAGAGGTAGGTGGTGGTCTGGTGGTCGTCGCCGTCGTGGTGCATCTTGGCGAGGGCGTAACGGGTGACCAGCCCTCCCATGCTGAAGCCGCCGACCGTCAGCTTGGCGGACCCTTCGCGGTCCTCGATCGCCTTGTGGATGCACCGGATCGCCACGTCGGCGTTGTCGGTGATGGACGCCGACCGCTCCTCGAAGCCTAGGAGCACCAGGTCGAAGCCCGCCTCCCGCAGCTTGGAGATGAAGGGGTACTCGCCGTTCTCCAGGCCGTTCCACAGGGCGTCGGGATCGCTCTTGCCGGAGGAGAACCCGTCGGCGAGGATCACCGGCTTCCTGACTCGGGTCTGGCCCGGGGTGCTGTAGAACACCCAGGCGGTGCCCCCTTCGAGGGGCCACTCGGCGTCCCACGCGGATGTCCTCGCGTAGTGGGGCTGGACGCCCGGGAAGGTGTTGTCCCAGACGCTCACAACAGGCATGGACATGTAACCCGGCTCCTCTGTCTCGTGGTGCGGTACAGCCCGCCCCCGGGACGGCGGGCGCGGCGGGGCCGTCCCGGTCACGGCGCTGAACGCGGTCGGGGGGACGGCTTGCACATGCCAGCGACCTCGTGCCGATGTCATGTGCGGAACCGGAACCATGATCCCGAAGCAAGTACCTCAAAACCGCCGAATCCCGACCATGTCACTCGTACGTGGAATGAGGTTGCGTTGCAGGTCACAGGGCTGCAAGGGAAGAAACGATGATGCGGGCCCGACACGGTGCCGCAGGGGGTGCAGACGGTGGTCGCCCGCTCGCCGCAGGGCCGGCTGTGAGTCGGCCGAACGCCGGCCTATACGGCATCGGGCCGTCGAGGTCAGCAGCGCCCCGGGATGGTTAAGGGCAGATCAACTGAACCTTAAAGGTGCCTGTGGTCCCCTCGCCTCGCGTCGATCAGGACCGTCGGTACGAGTTCCGCGCAGCCGGCGACCGCCCCGGGCCTGGGGGGCGTGACCTGCGTCTTCGGACCTCCTCCCATGAGTCACGAGCCCCGCGGCCGGCCGCCGCACGGGACTCCAAACCTCCTCGCCGCCTGTTTCGTAAAAAGGCAACAGGACTGAACTCGCTTGAGGGGGCGGGCGTATGCAGGACGTCAGGGGGACGACGTCCAACGGATCGAGGAGTGCCAAGTGTCCAGAAAACGGACCATGAGTCTCAAGAAGAAGTTCGTGCTCTCTGCCGTCGCGGGAGCCCTGGTGATCGGCGGGGTCGCCGCCACGGTGGCGATCGGCAATGCCGCAGTTCCCGACGTCGTATGTCAGGGGTCGACGGTGACGTTGTCGGGTGAGGCGGGTGCGCCGGCGGCGTCGAGTGGGACGTTCCCGGTGGGGACGAAGTTGAAGGTGACGAATCTGGACAACGGTAAGTCGACGACGGTGGCGGTGAATGGTCCGTCGGGTAGTTGTGTGCTGCTGAACAACGCGGCTTTCGACACGGTGCGGGAGCCCGGCAAGAACCTGATCCGCCGAGCGCGTATCGAGCGAGTGGGTGGTGGCGGTGACGCGGCGGCTCCGGCGGCCTCCGCGGCTCCTGCGGCGGGTGCGTCGGGTGGGGCGGCTGTGCAGGTGCCGCCGGCGACCGGTGATGTGGTGTGTCAGGGGTCGACGGTGACGTTGTCGGGTGAGGCGGGTGCACCGGCGGCGTCGAGTGGGACGTTCCCGGTGGGGACGAAGTTGAAGGTGACGAATCTGGACAACGGTAAGTCGACGACGGTGGCGGTGAATGGTCC
>NZ_JBSGZP010000037.1:10026-20940 GCF_053611065.1 Streptomyces sp. NPDC054840 | reverse complement strand
CGGTGACCCCGGGCGCCAGGCAGGCAGTACCGACTCCCAGGGGGGACCTCTCCGCATGACCGCCACCGCATCCGACGCCCCGGCCGTCGCGCACTTCCGGTTCTTCGCGCTCGAAGTGCTCCGCACGCGCCGTCTGGGCCACTCGTTCCTGCGGGTCACGTTCGGCGGGGAGTCCCTCGCGGGCTTCCGCTCGGGCGGCTTCGACCAGAGCCTGTCGCTCTTCCTGCCCGCGTCCGGCCAGGAGCACACGGTGCTCCCGTCCACGGACGAGGACACCTGGTTCGCCGCCTGGCGCGGGATGCCGGACGAGGAGCGGCCGGTGATGCGTTCCTACACGGTGCGCGAGCAGCGCCGTACGCCCGAGGGGGCGGACGAGGTCGACATCGACTTCGTCCTCCACGGGGACACCGGCCCGGCGTCCCGCTGGGCGGGGCGGGCGGTGAGCGGCCGCCGGATCCTGGCGATCGGCCCGGCCGTCCGGGAGAACAAGTCCGTACGCTTCCAGCCGCCGGCCGACACCGACGCGATCTGGATGTACGCGGACGAGACCGCCCTGCCGGCCGCGGCCGCGATCCTGGACCGGCTGCCGGCCGGGACCCCGGTCAGGGCCTGGTTCGAGATCCCGCACGAGGACGACCGGCTCGACCTCGCGACGCAGGCCGACGCGGACATCACCTGGATCGTGCGCCGGAGCGACGGCCCGGAGCGCACGGAGCAGGTGCTGAGCGCGCTGCACTCGGGCGGACCCGGTGCGGCCGAAGCCCCGTACGCCTGGCTGGCGGGCGAGGCGGGCACGATTCGCGCGGTGCGCCGGCACTTCGTGCAGGAACGATCCGTCGACCGTCGCGCCGTACGTTTCACCGGCTACTGGCGGCTCGGCGCGAGCGAGGAACAGCTCCTCGCCGAGGCGTACGCGGGGAAGGCTCCCAGCGAGGATCCGGCGTCCGAACTCTAGTCAGTTTGCTTATGCGGCACCGCACTTGAGATGGGCCCTGGCTTTCCAGCCGGGGCCCGTCTCCGTTTGGCGAAATACTAAGGTTAGGCTAACCTAAACATCACCTACCCCACGCTCACCACCCCCTGCCCGGAGGAAAGTTGATGCGCTCGCATCTGCTGAACGAGACGACCGCGGACCTCTACCGGCGCTCCGTCACCGAGGGCGTCGAGCGCGTCGCCGCCAAACTCGCGGCGACGCAGCGGCCCCACACCGGTATATCCGTCGACGAACTCGCCCCGGTCATCAACGGGATCGACCTGGACAAGCCGCTCGAAGACGCGGCCGCCGTCCTGGACGAGCTGGAGGACGTCTACCTGCGCGACGCGGTGTACTTCCACCACCCGCGCTACCTGGGCCACCTCAACTGCCCGGTCGTCATCCCCGCCGTGCTCGGCGAGGCGATCCTCTCGGCGGTCAACTCCTCGCTCGACACCTGGGACCAGTCCATCGGCGGCACGCTCATCGAGCGCCGCCTCATCGACTGGACCACCGAGCGCATCGGCCTCGGCGCCGCCGCGGACGGCGTCTTCACCTCCGGCGGCAGCCAGTCCAACTTCCACGCACTGCTCCTCGCCCGTGACGAGGCCTGCCGCCTCGTCATGAAGAAGGCCCTCGACGAGGGACGCGAGCTCACCAAGGCCGAACTCCTTCCGAAACTGCGCATCTTCACCTCCGAGGCCAGCCACTTCAGCGTGCAGAAGTCGGCCGCGATGCTCGGACTCGGCTACGAGGCCGTCATCTCCGTCCCGGTCGACCGCAACCGCCGGATGGACACCGCGGTGCTCGCCCTGGAGCTGGAGCAGTGCGCCTCCGAGGGCCGCTTCCCGATGGCCGTCGTCGCCACCGCCGGCACCACCGACTTCGGGTCCATCGACCCGCTCCCCGAGATCGCCCGCCTGGCCGACGAGCACTCCGCGTGGATGCACGTGGACGCCGCCTACGGCTGCGGACTGCTGGCGTCCCCGACCCGTCGTCACCTCCTCGACGGCATCGAGCGCGCCGACTCGGTCACCGTCGACTACCACAAGTCGTTCTTCCAGCCGGTCAGCTCCAGCGCCATGCTGGTGCGCGACCGCGACACCCTCAAGCACGCCACGTACCACGCGGACTACCTCAACCCGCGCCGCATGGCCGAGGAGCGGATCCCCAACCAGGTCGACAAGTCCATCCAGACCACGCGCCGGTTCGACGCGCTCAAGCTCTGGGTGACCCTGCGCGTCATGGGCGCCGACGGCATCGGCTCGCTCTTCGACGAGGTCATCGACCTGGCCGCGGCCGGCTGGGACGTCATCGACGCCGACCCGCGCTTCGAGGTCGTCGTCAAGCCGCAGATCTCCACCCTCGTCTTCCGCTACGTACCCGAGAGCGGCGACATCCGCGCCGACCTCGTCGACGAGGCCAACCTGCACGCCCGCAAGGCCCTGTTCGCCTCCGGTGAGGCCGTCGTCGCCGGCACCAAGGTGGACGGCAAGCAGTACCTGAAGTTCACCCTCCTCAACCCGCAGACCACGACGGCCGACATCGCGGCCGTCCTCGACCTTCTCGCCGCACATGCCGAGCAGTTCCTGGGAGAATCCCTTGCCCTCCACCGCTGAGACCCACGACTTCATCGGCATCGGCGTCGGTCCGTTCAACCTCGGACTCGCCTGCCTGACCGCCCCGCTCGACGAGATCGACGGTCTCTTCATCGAGTCGAAGCCGCACTTCGAGTGGCACGCCGGGATGTTCCTGGACGGCGCCCACCTGCAGACGCCCTTCATGTCGGACCTGGTCACGCTCGCCGACCCGACGTCGCCCTTCTCCTTCCTGAACTACCTGAAGGACAAGGACCGGCTGTACTCCTTCTACATCCGGGAGAACTTCTACCCGCTGCGGGCCGAGTACAACGACTACTGCCGCTGGGCCGCCGACCGCCTCGACAACGTCCGGTGGTCCACCTCGGTCACCGAGGTCACCTACGATGAGCAGGCCGGCCTGTACGAGGTCCACACGGACAAGGGCGAGACCCACCGCGCCCCCCGCCTGGTCCTGGGCACCGGCACCCCGCCGCACCTCCCGCAGGCCTGCGAGGGCCTGGGCGGCGACTTCCTGCACAACTCCGCCTACATGCAGAACAAGCCGGAGCTGCAGAAGAAGAAGTCGATCACCCTCATCGGCTCCGGCCAGAGCGCGGCCGAGATCTACTACGACCTCCTCGCCGAGATCGACGTCCACGGCTACCAGCTCAACTGGGTCACCCGCTCGCCGCGGTTCTTCCCGCTGGAGTACACGAAGCTGACCCTGGAGATGACCTCCCCCGAGTACGTGGACTACTTCCACGCGCTCCCCGAGGACACCCGGTACCGGCTGGAGACCCAGCAGAAGAACCTCTTCAAGGGCATCGACGGCGACCTGATCAACGCCATCTTCGACCTGCTCTACCAGAAGAAGATCAGCATGCCGGGCACGGTCCCGACCAGCCTGCTGACCAACACCTCCCTGAACAGCACCGCGTACGACACCACCACGGGCACGTACACGCTGGGGCTGCGCCAGGAGGAGCAGGAGCGGGACTTCTCGCTGACCTCCGAGGGCCTGGTGCTGGCGACCGGCTACAAGTACGCCTTCCCGGAGTTCCTGAACCCGGTGCGGGACCGCCTGAACTTCGACGGGCACGGCCGTCTCGACGCCGCCCGCAACTACAGCATCGACACCACGGGCCGCGGGGTCTACCTGCAGAACGGCACCACCCACAACCACTCCCTCACCTCGCCCGACCTGGGCATGGCGGCGTACCGGAACGCGTACATCGTCGGTGAGCTCCTCGGCCGTGAGCACTACAAGGTCGAGAAGTCCATCGCGTTCCAGCAGTTCGCCGCCCCGGAAGGCACCCTCTGATGAGCACCACCGAACTTCTCTTCTCCCGCATCGACACGGAACTCGGCTCCTTCGCCGTGCGCCCCCTGGACCCGTTCGCCGACGCGGAGCTGCTCCACGGCTGGGTCACGCACCCGAAGGCCTCGTTCTGGATGATGCAGGACGCGTCCCTGCCGGACGTCGAACGCGAGTACATGAGGATCGCCGCCCACGAGCACCACCAGGCCTTCATCGGCCTGCACGAGGGCCGCCCCGCCTTCCTCATGGAAACCTACGACCCGTCCGAGCTGGAGCTGGTCGGCCTCTACGACGCCCAGCCCGGCGACGTCGGCATGCATTTCCTCGTCGCCCCCAGCGACACCCCGCTGCACGGTTTCACCCGCGCCGTCATCACCACGGTGATGGCCGCGGTCTTCGCCGACCCCGCCACCGAGCGCGTCGTCGTCGAGCCGGACGTCGCCAACACGGCCGTGCACGCCCTGAACGAGGCCGTGGGCTTCGTCCCGGAGCGCCAGATCACCAAGCCGGAAAAGGAAGCCCTGCTGAGCTTCTGCACCCGCGCGCAGTTCGAGGCCGCCACGGCCGCCGCGGGGGTCTCCATATGAGCCTCGCCGACGCCGTCGCCCACCTCTCCCCCGAGCTCTGGGCCCGCGCCAACCGCGCCCTGGTCCGCAAGGGCCTCGCCGAGTTCTCCCACGAGCGCCTGCTGACCCCGAAGCCGCTGGGTTCCGGCCTCTACTCGGTCCTCAGTGACGACTCCGCCGTGGAGTACCGGTTCAAGGCCGTCCTGCACGCCCTCGACCACTGGTCGGTCGACGAGGCCTCCATCACCCGTCACCGTGACGGCGCCGAGCTGGAGCTGGACGCGCTCGACTTCCACATCGAGCTGCGCGAGGCCCTGGGCCTGAGCCCCGAGGTGCTGCCCGTCTACCTGGAGGAGATCTCCTCCACCCTGGCCGGCACCGGCTACAAGTACACGAAGCCGCAGGTCCCCTCCGACGTCCTCGCGAAGTCCTCCTTCCAGGACATCGAGACGGGCATGACCGAGGGCCACCCCTGCTTCGTCGCGAACAACGGCCGGCTGGGCTTCGGCGTGCACGAGTACCTCTCGTACGCCCCGGAGACCGCCAGCCCCGTCCACCTGGTGTGGGTGGCCGCCCGCAAGGACGTCTCCACCTTCACGGCGGGCGCGGGCCTGGACCACGACTCCTTCATGCGCGAGGAACTCGGCGAGGAGACCATCGGCGTCTTCGCCGAGCGGATGACCGCGCTGGGCCTGGACCTGGCCGACTTCCACCTCTTCCCGATCCACCCCTGGCAGTGGTGGAACAAGACGACGGTCACCTTCGCCGCCGAGATCGCGAACCGCCGCCTGGTGCTGCTGGGAGAGAGCCCCGACGCGTACCTCGCGCAGCAGTCGATCCGCACGTTCTTCAACCGGAGCGCGCCGCGCAAGCACTACGTCAAGACCGCCATCTCGGTCCTGAACATGGGCTTCATGCGAGGCCTGTCGGCCGCGTACATGGAGGCCACCCCGGCCATCAACGACTGGCTGCACCAACTGATCGAGCGCGACGAGGTCCTGAAGTCGGTGGACTTCTCGATCATCCGCGAGCGCGCGGCGATCGGCTACCACCACCGCCAGTACGAGCGCGCCACCGACCGGTACTCGCCCTACCGCAAGATGCTGGCCGCGCTGTGGCGCGAGTCCCCGGTGAACTCGATCCAGGGCGACGAGCGCCTCGCCACGATGGCCTCGCTCCTGCACGTGGACGCCGAGGGCAAGTCCTTCGTCGGCGCGCTGATCGCGGAGTCGGGCCTGACCCCGGCCGAGTGGCTGCGCCACTACCTGCGCGCCTACCTGGTGCCGCTGCTGCACTGCTTCTACCAGTACGACCTCGCGTACATGCCGCACGGCGAGAACACCATCCTCGTCATCGAGGGCGGCCTGGTGAAGCGGGCGATCTTCAAGGACATCGCCGAGGAGATCGTCATCATGGACGCGGACGCGGTACTGCCGCCCGCGGTCGAGCGGGTCCGGGCGGACATCCCCGAGGACATGAAGCTCCTGTCGATCTTCACGGACGTCTTCGACTGCTTCTTCCGCTTCCTCGGCGCGATCCTCGCGGACGAGGGCATCTGCGAGGAGGACACCTTCTGGCAGGCGGTCGCGGACTGCGCTCACGCCTACCAGGAGTCGATGCCGCAGCTCGCGGAGCGCTTCGAGCGGTACGACCTGTTCGCGCAGGAGTTCCAGCTGTCCTGCCTGAACCGCCTCCAGCTGCGCAACAACAAGCAGATGGTCGACCTCGCCGACCCGGCGGCGGCCCTCCAGCTGATCGGCAACCTGCAGAACCCCGTCGCGGCCTTCGCCCGGCGGTGACACACGGGGCGGGGGAGGCATCGATACGGTCCCTCGGTGCCTCCCTCTCCCCACCCCCGGATCCCGACGGCGTGACCGCGAAGCACAATGGCCCTCTTCGCGGTCACGCCTTCGTGTGTCCGCTCCCGTGGCCGCAGCGCACGGCCCGAGTCCGTCTGGGAGCCCGTATGCCGATCCGGATCCGCCCCGGACGTGCGGCCGCCCTGCTCCTGTCGGCCGTGATCGCGGCCGGAGGGCTGTCCGGCTGTTCCTTCCTCTCTCCGTTCAAGACCTGCGAGGGGACCGGGGCCCGGATGAAGGAGCTGGAGTCGCTGCCCCTGCTCTCCTCGCCGCCGCCCGGCGCGAGCGCACCCCGCACCTTCGACGGCGCCTTCTCCGAGTGCGCGGACGACAGCGGCGACGCCTGGCTGTCCGCCGGGCGCACCTACGTGTATCCCGGCACCCGCCAAGAGGTCCTCGACCACTACCGCAAGGCCGCCGAGGCCGACGGCTGGCGGTTCGAGCCCGGACCGGTGCGCGGTCAGGACGCATCCGGATCATGCTTCACGAAGGGCGGGGGCGGGCAGGCCAAGGTGTTCGCCCTCTCCTTCCCGCCCGTGCGCTTCCTCACCGAGTTCTACGGTGCCGAAGCCGCCGCGGAGTTCGCCTCGGGTGCCGGCTTCGAGATATCCGTGGGCTCCGAGGCCGACGGGGCCACGACCTCCTGCTGGGGCTGACCCCGTCCCACCGGTCACTGCCAGGGAACGTCCGGCGCCTTGAAGAAGCCGATGCCCTGCGCGGTCAGCCGGGGTGCCTGCGCGGCCAGGCGGCGGCTGTAGGAGGTCCAGTCGAGCGCGGCCGCCGGCGACCAGCCCAGTTCGGCCAGGCCCAGCACCCGCGGGAAGGCCATCAGCTCCCAGTCGCCGCGCGTCGCGACGGTCTCCGTCCACAGCGGGGCCTCCACACCCAGCACCGCCGACTCCGGGACCCCGGCCAGGTACGCCCCCGGGTCCCAGGAGTAGGCGCGCCGCACCGGGACGTACCCCGCCCAGGCCAGGCCCGGCTTCGTCGCCGGGTCGTACTTCATGTCGAGGTACAGCCGGTCCGCCGGCGACAGGATCAACGGGTGACCCGCCTGCGCCGCCGCCACCACGGCCGTCTTGTCCGCAGCCGGGGTCTTGTCATGGCCCCAGTACTGGAGCACCGCGCCCCGGGCCGGGCGGGCCGTCGCCAGCTGATGCCAGGCCACCACCGTCTTGCCGTACCGCCCCACCACCTCCTGGGCCCGGTCCATGAAGGCCGCGTAGTCCGCCGCCGGCGTCGCGTGCGCCTCGTCGCCGCCGATGTGCAGATAGCGGCCCGGGGTCAGCGCCGCCAGTTCGCCGAGCACCTCGTCGACGAACTCGTACGTCCGCTCCTTGGCGACGCACAGGGAGCTGAAGCCGACCTTGACGCCGGTGTACCGCTCCGGGGCCTTCCCGTCGCAGTTCAGCTCGGCGTAGGAGGCGAGCGCCGCGTTCACGTGCCCCGGCATGTCGATCTCGGGGACCACGTCCACGTACCGCTGCCCCGCGTAGGCCACCAGCTCCCGGTACTCGTCCTTCGTCCAGTGGCCGCCGGGCCCGCCGCCGACCTCGCTGCCGCCCCCGTACTCCGCCAGCCGCGGCCAGGAGTCGACCGCGAGGCGCCACCCCTGGTCGTCGGTCAGGTGCAGGTGCAGGGTGTTGACCTTGTACTGGGCGAGCTGGTCCACGTACCTCTTCACCTGCTGCACCGAGAAGTGGTGGCGCGCGATGTCGACCATGGCCCCCCGGTACGCGAAGCGCGGCCGGTCGGTGACCGTCCCGCCCGGCACCGTGCCGGACCCCGCCACCGGCACCAGCTGGCGCAGCGTCTGTCCCGCGTGGAAGAGCCCGGCCGGCGTCCGCGCGGTGAGGGTGACCCCGGCCGGGCCGGACTCCAGCCGGTACCCCTCGTCGCCCACCCCCTGCGCCGCCCCGTCGATCCTGAGCCGGATCCCGTCGCCCTGCGCCCCCTGCACCACCGGCAGCGGCAGCCCGCTCGGGCCGCGCAGCTGCTCGGCGAGGAGCTCGGCCACCCGGCGGACCTCCTGGTCCGGGCCGCGGCCGGTACGGATGACCGTGCCCGAGCCGAAGGAGTAGCCGGGGCCGCCGGCGCGCGCGGAGACGGGTGCCGGCAGCAGCCGTTCGAACGGGGCGAGGGCCGGCGGCGGGTCGTCCCCGGGTCTGACGTCGTCACCGTGGGCGGCGGTGCAGGCGGTCGCCAGGGCCGGGGCCGCCGCGAGGGCGAGGAGGGTGCCGAGCGTGCGTCGCAGGACTCTCATCCCACAGGTATAGGCCAAGCGGGCCGTCGCGCCCGGTGGGGGCATCCGGGACGTGCGGAAATCATCCGAAGGTGGTCACATCGAGCGCCTTACTGGTCCAGACCAGAGGGATCCTGCCCGAAATCGGGCAGGATCTTTGCGTTCGACGCTGCAAGCCGCCAATATCTACGAGTGCTCGATCGCCGCCCGTCGCATGACGACCTCGTCGACCACCTGGTGCGCAGCACCGCGCTGCAGCGCGGTGAGGCAGCCCGGGTGGTACTGGACGTGCTCGCCTACTTCGACGAGACGACCGAGGAGTTCGTCCGCCGCCGCCACCGGGAACTGCAGTCCGGCGGAGCGGTGAACGCGGAGATCTTCGAGCGGATCGCGGCCGAGCTGCCGCACCGCGCCGTGGCGCCGCCGGAGCTCTCGCTCCGGCAGTTGCGCCGCATCGTCTACGGCTGAGCCGGCGGCCGCCGCACGCGGCACCGGACGAGTACAGAACCGAACTTCAGGAGGGGCAGAACCGTATGTGTGGAATCGTCGGTTACATCGGCAAGCGTGACGTGGCACCGCTGCTGCTGGAAGGCCTGCAGCGGCTGGAGTACCGCGGATACGACTCCGCGGGCATCGTGGTCAACACCCCGAAGGCCCCGGCCCTGAAGGTCGTCAAGGCCAAGGGCCGCGTCCGGGAGCTGGAGTCCCGCGTTCCCAAGCGCTTCGCCGGCACCACCGGCATCGCCCACACCCGCTGGGCCACGCACGGCGCCCCGAGCGACATCAACTCGCACCCGCACCTGGACCCCGAGAACAAGGTCGCCGTCGTCCACAACGGCATCGTCGACAACTGCTCCGAGCTGCGCGCCAAGCTGGAGGCCGAGGGCGTCGTCTTCGTCTCCGAGACCGACACCGAGGTCATCGTCCACCTGATCGCCCGCTCCGAGGCCGACTCCCTGGAGGAGAAGGTCCGCGAGGCGGTCAAGGTCATCGACGGCACCTACGGCATCGCCGTCATGCACGCCGACTTCGCCGACCGCATCGTCGTCGCCCGCAACGGCTCCCCCGTGGTGCTCGGCATCGGCGAGAAGGAGATGTTCGTCGCCTCGGACGTCGCCGCGCTGGTCGCCCACACCCGCCAGGTCGTCACCCTCGGCGACGGCGAGATGGCCACCATCAAGGCCGACGACTTCCGCACCTACACGACCTCCGGCACGACGACCACCGCCACCCCGGAGACCGTGGAGTGGGAGGCCGCCTCGTACGACATGGGCGGCCACGACACCTACATGCACAAGGAGATCTCCGAGCAGCCCGACGCGGTCGACCGCGTGCTGCGCGGCCGGATCGACGACCGCTTCAACACCGTGCACCTGGGCGGCCTGAACCTGGACCCGCGCGAGGCGCGCGGCATCCGCCGGGTCAAGATCCTGGGCTGCGGCACCTCGTACCACGCGGGCCTCATCGGCGCCGGTCTCATCGAGGGCATGGCCCGCATCCCCGCGGATGCCGAGCCGGCCTCCGAGTTCCGCTACCGCAACCCGGTCGTGGACCCCGACACCCTCTACATCGCGGTCTCCCAGTCCGGTGAGACGTACGACGTGCTCGCGGCCGTGCAGGAGCTCAAGCGCAAGGGCGCCCGCGTCCTCGGCGTGGTCAACGTGGTCGGTTCCGCGATCGCCCGCGAGGCCGACGGCGGCGTGTACGTGCACGCCGGCCCGGAGGTCTGCGTCGTCTCCACCAAGTGCTTCACCAACACGGTCGTGGCCTTCGCGCTGCTCGCCGTGCACCTCGGCCGCATCCGGGACCTCTCGGTCACCGACGGCAAGCGGATCATCGAGGGCCTGCGGAAGCTGCCCGCGCAGATCCAGGAGATCCTCGACGGCGAAGAGGACATCAAGAAGCTGGCGGCCGAGTTCGCCGAGGCCAAGTCGATGATGTTCATCGGCCGGGTGCGCGGTTACCCGGTGGCGCTGGAGGCCTCCCTCAAGCTGAAGGAGATCTCCTACATCCACGCCGAGGCCTACCCGGCCTCCGAGCTCAAGCACGGCCCGCTGGCGCTGATCGAGCCCTCGCTGCCGACGGTCGCGATCGTCCCCGACGACGACCTGCTGGAGAAGAACCGCGCGGCGCTGGAGGAGATCAAGGCCCGCAGCGGCCGGATCCTCGCGGTCGCCCACCGCGAGCAGGAGAAGGCGGACCACACCATCGTGGTCCCGAAGAACGAGGACGAGCTGGACCCGATCCTGATGGGCATCCCGCTCCAGCTGCTGGCGTACCACACGGCCCTGGCCATGGGCCGGGACATCGACAAGCCGCGCAACCTGGCGAAGTCGGTCACCGTCGAGTAAGCGTCGTTCCACCGGAGAACCCCCG
>NZ_JBSGZP010000037.1:0-10016 GCF_053611065.1 Streptomyces sp. NPDC054840 | reverse complement strand
CGAAGGCCATCGGCCAGTGCGCCAGCGCCGCCGTGGCGCCGTACCAGGCCAGCAGCCCGGACACGGCGGCGACCCAGCCGCCCGCCTTCGCGAGCATGCCGTTGTCCACGAACGCGCCTATGGCCAGCAGGAGCAGCGACAGGGTCAGCAGGGCGTAGACGCCCTGGCTGAACAGACCGCTCGCGGCGGCGACCGTGAGGCTCAGCGCGAGCATCGCGAACAGGACGAGAAACGTTCCGGCGGCTTCGTCGGAGACCGAACCGCCCGCGCCCTTGGCCCACGTGAACCAGAAGATGCCGAGGCCCGCGAACGCGGTGCCGTTGAACCCGTTGCCGCCGCGGTACTCCAGGAGACCGAGGAGGAACAGGGCCGCGCCGCCGACGTACATCGCGAGCGACACGGAGCTGGCAGCGGACACGCCGTCGATGACGCCGGTGTGGCCGATACCGAATGCGAGAAGGGTGAGACCCAGGGCTATGTTCCCGAGGGTCGAAGTCGAGGCCGTGCTTCCCGCAGAGACACCATTGTCCACGGCGGGCTCCCTTCGATCTGCAGTTGTTTGCTGCGTCCCAGCAGCACTTATCTACCCTTTACACAGGGGCACAACCGCACAAGCAGCTAACAAATGGTCACGGGACGGCAACGGTGAGCGAGCGGACCGGTCGCTCGTTCGGGGCGGTCAAGGAATGACGACGACCGGTCGCTGTGCGCGCTTGGCCAGTCGGCCGGCGACCGATCCGAAGATCCGGCCCACGATCCCGTGCGTGGAGCCCACCACGATGGCGTCGGCCGAATACTCCCGGCCGACCTCCTCCAGCTCATGGCAGATGTCACCACCGCGCTCGACCAGGATCCACGGGACTTCGGCCAGGTAGTCCGCGCAGGCGAGTTCCAGCCCGAGCACCTCTGTGCGGTGGTCCGGCACGTCGACGAAGACGGGCGGCTCGCAGCCGGCCCAGACCGTGGTGGGAAGCCGGTTGGCGACATGGACGATGATCAGACCGGATCCGGAGCGACGGGCCATGCCGATCGCATAGGCGAGCGCGCGCTCACTGGAAGTGGATCCGTCGAATCCCACAACGACCCCGTGCCGGAAGGCCGGATCGCAGTGCGCGCGTGTCTGTTCCACCGCGCGCAGATCGGCGGCCGACGCGGGGTCGACGACGCGTTTGCGCTTGCGGTCCGCGGGTTCGGAGAATTCGTGACCGGCCATGGGTGTCTCGGCGAAGAGGTCCTTGGAGGAAGCAACAGGGGCGAAATCGGCGACGCAGTGTGACGGAGCTCTGTCCGGGAAGCATCTTCCCAAGCCCATACCCACCAGGGTACGGCGACACTCCTGTCCTGCACAGGGCATGCCGCCCTTGGAGAGCGTCCCAGGGAGCATGCCGGAGCGAGCGCGCCTTGGCAATGGCCGCTGTCCCCTACAGCCAGTGACGAGAGCGGCCATCGCCACCCGTTGGCGCAGTGACCGAGCCCCGCCGCCGGGCGTTGGGACATGCGTCCGACCTTCAGGTAAGAGCCCGCAGGGAGTACGCCGTGCCCGGTCATCCGGTTCACCCCGTCCAGCCAGCTCAGCCGACGCAGTCCGTCCGGTCCCTCCAGAACACCGACCCCGCCCGGCACTTCACCCCGTCCCCCCGCTCCGCCCTTCACCCGTCCGTGCGTTCCGCCGGGCACCCCCACGACGACCCCGCGGGTGACGTCGTGCGCTGGGCCGCCTTCAGCTGCCTGCTCGTCCCCGTGGTCCTCGTCGTCTACGGAACCTCCTACGGCGGCGCCGCCGTCGCCACCCTCGGCCTGCTCGCCGTCACGGCCGCGTGCCGGATCCTGCTGCGCCACTCGGAGAAGACGCAGCGGGCCGCGGCCCGGGTGCGGGCGCAGGAGTCCCTTGCGCCCGCCCACCGCGGCCGGCACTCACGCGCCGTCGGCGGGAACCGGCGCGGCTGCCGGGGCTCCGGCCCCGCCCGCCCGCAGGACTGACTCATTCGCACACCCACACACGCATGTTTTCAGCCAACTTCCCGGCAGGGTGCCCTCCTTGCCGGAATGTCCCGCCGCCCCCCTCACCACCAGCGACGACAGACCCCAGGGGGCGTTCCGGCCCTACGGGTACTGGCCATGGCCGGGGACCACGCTTCCCGTTCGGGTAGCGGAGTGGAACGCTTACTGATCGAATGCTTTTCGCCAAGTTGAGAAGTCGACATAGCGCTGCGTGCTGAACTTGTCACGCCGACACCACGGGACGCAGTAGATTCGATCATGTATTTACGGCGGGGGATCCACGTGCAAGGCCGAGGGGAAACGTGCAGGTGCGACCAGACCAAGGAGTCGCGACACCCAAGGGGGGCTTAGCGCCATGAGCCAGGATTCCACCGCCGTCGTCACAGACGCCGGCCGGAAGCTCGCGGGGCGTCGCCGCAGGGAGATCGTCGCGGTGCTGCTCTTCAGCGGCGGACCGATCTTCGAGAGCTCCATTCCACTTTCCGTGTTCGGCATTGACCGGCAGGACGCGGGAGTTCCACGCTATCGATTGCTCGTGTGCGCCGGTGAGGACGGTCCGCTCAGGACCACCGGCGGGCTCGAACTGACCGCGCCGTACGGGTTGGAGGCGATCGCCCGGGCAGGAACGGTCGTCGTTCCCGCCTGGCGCTCCATCACTTCACCACCTCCGCCGGAGGCGCTCGACGCACTGCGTCTGGCGCACGAGGAGGGGGCCCGGATCGTCGGACTGTGCACGGGAGCCTTCGTGCTCGCCGCCGCCGGTCTGCTGGACGGCCGGCCCGCGACGACGCACTGGATGTACGCGCCGACGCTGGCCAAGCGGTACCCGTCCGTCCATGTCGATCCCCGTGAGCTCTTCGTCGACGACGGCGACGTGCTCACGTCCGCCGGCACGGCGGCCGGAATCGACCTGTGCCTGCACATCGTGCGCACGGACCACGGCAGCGAGGCGGCCGGGGCCCTGGCCCGCAGGCTCGTCGTGCCACCGCGCCGGACCGGCGGCCAGGAACGCTATCTCGACCGGTCGCTGCCGGAGGAGATCGGCGCCGACCCGCTGGCCGAGGTCGTCGCCTGGGCACTGGAACACCTCCACGAGCAGTTCGACGTGGAGACGCTGGCCGCCCGCGCCTACATGAGCAGGCGCACCTTCGACCGGCGGTTCCGCTCGCTCACGGGCAGCGCCCCGCTCCAGTGGCTGATCACCCAACGGGTGCTCCAGGCACAGCGGCTGCTGGAGACCTCCGACTACTCGGTCGACGAGGTCGCCGGACGCTGCGGCTTCCGCTCACCGGTCGCGCTGCGGGGTCACTTCCGGCGGCAGCTGGGGTCCTCCCCGGCCGCCTACCGCTCCGCCTACCGGGCCCGCCGGCCGCAGGCCGACGTGGCACAGGTGGCCGAGATCAACGCGGGTCCGGTTCCGCACCAGCGCACTCCGCAGCCCCACCGGGCGGCGGCGGCACTGGCCGCGTCCGGTCCCACGGTGACGGAGATGTACGCCCCGGGACGGGTCATGCGGGAACACGCGTGACCGCACGCTGAGTACGACGCACGAGGGTCCTCCATCGGCCACCGCCGATGGGGGACCTTCCGCATATGCGATCCGCGCCCCGGGCGACCGCATAAGGTGGGACACATGAACGATCGCATGGTGTGGATCGACTGCGAGATGACCGGGCTCTCGTTGACGGACGACGCACTTATCGAGGTGGCCGCACTGGTCACCGACTCGGAGCTCAACGTGCTCGGCGAAGGCGTGGACATCGTGATCCGCCCGCCGGACGCCGCCCTGGAGACCATGCCCGACGTGGTCCGCGCGATGCACACCGCCTCCGGTCTGCTCGACGAGCTGGCCGGCGGGACCACCCTCGCGGATGCCGAGGCCCAGGTCCTGGCCTACGTGCGGGAGCACGTGAAGGAACCCCGCAAGGCGCCGCTCTGCGGAAACTCGGTCGGCACCGACCGCGGCTTCCTGCTGCGCGACATGGCCGCGCTGGAGAGCTACCTGCACTACCGGATCGTGGACGTGTCCTCGGTCAAGGAGCTGGCGCGCCGCTGGTACCCGCGGGCGTACTTCAACAGCCCGCCGAAGAACGGCAACCACCGGGCGCTGGCGGACATCAAGGACTCCATCACCGAGCTGCGCTACTACCGGGAGGCGGTCTTCGTACCGCAGCCCGGACCCGACTCGGACACGGCCCGCAGCATCGCCGCCAAGCACGTCGTGCCCGGCGCGTAGCTCCGGCCGGGCCCCTCCGGAGGGAGGCGCCGGGAAAGGGGGGAGCGAGCACCCTCCCGGACCCTGTACCCTTTTCTTCGGCCGGTCGGTTTTCCGACCGGACATGGTGGGTGTAGCTCAGTTGGTAGAGCACCTGGTTGTGGTCCAGGTGGCCGCGGGTTCAAGTCCCGTCACTCACCCTGTTGATCCCGTGGGGTCCGAGGTTTCCTCGTACCCCACGGGATTTTTCGTATGCCCGGCCCGTATGCCCGGGCCCGTATGCCCGGGCCCGTGCCGCTAGATCCGGAGGAAGGCCTCCACCTCGGTGACGAAGGCCACGGGGGTCTCGTGCGGCGGGTAGTGGCCGGAGCCCGGGACCGTCACGACCCGGCAGTCCGGGTACGAGGCCTGCCAGGTGTCCCGCATCACATCCGGGGTGATCGCGAGGTCGTACTCCCCGACGAGGACGAGCACCGGGACGGTGTTGCCCTTCACGGCGGCGGACAGGTCCAGCGGCTGCCAGCTCGCGAAGTAGTCGGCGAAGGCCTCGGGGCGGGAGACGGCGAGGGAGTGGGCGACCATCCGGTCGAGCCAGTGGCGGCTCACGCGGTTGCCGGTGACCAGGTCGAGGATGACGCGGCGCTTCTCGGGGTCGGTGGCGGCGCCGTGGAAGAGGGCGTGGGTGGCGTCGTCCATCGCGTAGGGCGCGGCCGGGACCGGGGCGAGCCCGATCAGCTTCTCCACCCGCTCGGGGGCACGGACGAGGACCTGCTGGACCGCCTTGCCGCCCATGGAGTGGCCGAGGAGGGAGAAGGTGTCCCAGCCGAGCTGATCGGCGAGTTCGAGGACGTCGTCGGCGATCTCGGCCAGCGTGTGGCGGCCGGGCACGTCGCGCCGGTCGCCGTAGCCGCGGTAGTCGAGGAAGACGTAGCTGAAGCCCGCGGGGTCCAGGTGGTCCAGTACGGAGCCCCAGTTCGCGGAGGTGCCGAACCAGTCGTGCAACACGATGACGCGGACGGGTCCGGTGCCGATCCTGCGGTGGGCGATGGCCATGCGTTCTCCCTCGGTGACGTGGCGAAGAAAACCGACGCCGAAGGTTCTGCCCACCGGATCTACCATCACACCGTGAACCCGACACCCCGCCCGCAGCCCCTGGTCATGGGGTACTTCGCGCGGCCCGATGGAGCGTGCCACCCGCACCACCCCCGGACGTACGTGATCAGTGACGCCGCCGAGATCGGCGCGGTGGAGGTGGCCCGACAGCCGGGCGACGACCGCTCCGCCGACGACTCGATCAGCTGTATGTGCGGGGATGGCCTGCGCACGGACCACCACGGGCCCGAGGTGCTGCGCCTGCTCGACCCGCTGTCCCCCGACGGCATCCCCGCCCGGCACCGGGCGCGGTGGGCTGCCGCGGCGCCCGTGGAGCTGAGGGAGTACGCCGGGGCCCTCGCCGCGGGCGATGAGGAGCCCCCGGCTCCGCGCGGGGTGCCACTGGGGACGGTGTTCAGCTGGCTGGGCGCCCCGCGGGACGAGCCCCGCGACGCGGCGTGGCTGCTCGCGGAACGGGCCCCCGCCCGGCTGCTGGCCGGGAGGCCGACGGAGGAACTCGCCTGGGCCGTACGGGAGACGGACCGGGCCGGCCTGGAAGGGGCCGTGCGTTTCTTCGTGAGCGAGGAGTTCACCACCCGGCATCCGAAGCGACGCCGGGTGCCCGACACCGCGCGGGACCTCCTGCTGCGGCACGCCCGCAGCCACCGTCCCGGGGACCTGCCGGTCCTGGAACGGCGGCTGCTGCGCGCACCGGAGGACCGGATCAGACGGTCCTGATCGCCGGGTCGGAGACGCCCGGGGCGCCGGTCTCCACGTGTCCGGCGAAGCGGCGCAGGAAGGTGGCGTCGCCGTCGGAGACGACCTTCACGTCGTACCAGCGGGAGGCCGCGGCGAGGTCCACCGTGTGGGAGACCGTCGCGCCGGCCGCCACCCGGAAGGTCTGGGGTGCGCCGCCGTAGGCGTTGGTCACCGTAAGGTTGACTGCCGCCGTCCCGGAGTTGGTCAGGGTCAGGGCCAGGTTGCCGGTGGCCGCCAGGTGGCGGGCCGTGACCTCGGGGCCGGCCTTCTTCGTCGGGCCCTTCCAGGTGCGCAGGAAGCCGTTCGGGCCCCACACCGTGAGGTTGATCTGGTTGCCGGTGGAGCTGCTGGTGGACCAGGTGTCCGAGAGCGTCTTGCCCGCCTCGACCGTGTAGGGCCAGGGGCCGTCCGTGCGGTTGCCCGAGGTGCTGTGGAAGTGGGCGCCCAGGGTCGGTCCGGAGGCGAAGGTGAGGGTGAACTTGCCGGTGGAGGTGGTGCGAGCGCCGTCGACGTAGGGGCTGTAGCCGAGCGCGCGGGTCGGCTTGGCGCCGGCTTCCTGCCGGGGCAGGGTGCCGGTGGCCGGCGGGGTCGGGTGGTAGGAGGGGTGGCGGTCCTTGTCGGGCGGGACGTATCCGGCCGTGGAAGGGAGCGCGGCGGGTGCCGCATCGGCCCGGGTGAAGTCGAAGGCCGAGGTCAGGTCGCCGCAGACGGCGCGGCGCCACGGGGAGATGTGGGGTTCCTGCACGCCGAAGCGCTTCTCCATGAAGCGGATGACCGACGTGTGGTCGAAGGTCTCGGAGCAGACGTAGCCGCCCTTGCTCCAGGGGGAGACCACGATCATCGGGACGCGCGGGCCGAGCCCGTACGGTCCGGCCGCGTAGCCGCCGCCACCGGCGTAGAGGTCCTTCGACACGTCGGCCGTGGACAGACCCCAGGCCGAGGAGGCCGGCGGGTACGGCGGGACCACGTGGTCGAAGAAGCCGTCGTTCTCGTCGTAGGTGATGAACAGGGCGGTCTTGGCCCAGACCGCCGGGTTCGCGGTCAGCGCGTCCAGGACCTGCGAGATGTACCAGGCGCCGAAGTTCGTCGGCCAGTTCGAGTGCTCGCTGAACGCCTCGGGGGCCGCGATCCAGGAGACCTGGGGCAGCGTGCCGCCCACCACGTCCGCGCGCAGCCGGTCGAAGTAGCCGTCGCCCGCCTTGACGTTCGTGCCCGTACGGGCCTTCTCGTACAGGGCGCTGCCGGGCTGGGCGCCCCGGTAGCTGTTGAAGTACAGCAGTGAGTTGTCGCCGTAGTTGCCGCGGAAGGCGTCGTTGATCCAGCCCCAGGAACCGGCCGCGTTCAGGCCGTCGCCGATGTCCTGGTAGACCTTCCACGACACCCCGGCGGACTCCAGCCGCTCGGGGTAGGTCTTCCAGCCGTAACCGGCCTCCTGGTTGCCGAGGACCGGGCCGCCGCCCACGCCGTCGTTGCCCGTGTGGCCCGTCCACATGTAGTAGCGGTTCGGGTCCGTGGCGCCGATGAACGAGCAGTGGTAGGCGTCGCACACCGTGAAGGCGTCGGCGAGGGCGTAGTGGAACGGGATGTCGTTCCGGGTCATGTACGACATGGTGGTGGCCGTCTTGGCCGGGACCCACTTGTCGTACTTGCCGTTGTTGTACGCCTGGTGGCCGCCGGCCCAGTCGTGGTCGAGCCCCTCCAGGAACTGCATGCCGAGGTTCTGGATCTGCGGGTTGAAGGGCAGGACGTCCTTGGTCCCGTTCGACTGGTGGAAGACCGACTTGCCGTTGTCCTGGAGGACCGGCCGCGGGTCGCCGAAGCCCCGGACACCCTTCATCGTGCCGAAGTAGTGGTCGAAGGACCGGTTCTCCTGCATCAGGACGACGATGTGCTCGATGTCCTGGATCGTTCCGGTGGTGCCCTGCGCCGCGATGGCGGCGGCCCGCGCGATGCTGTCGTTCAGCATCGTGAGGGCGGCGGTGCCACCGGCTATCTGCAGGAACCTGCGACGGTTGAGTTCTGCCATGGGGTGACGACCTCTGCGGGTGAGGGGGGGAGTCGAGGGGCGCCCCAAGGACAGCGGTCCCGGGGTACCGGCCGGAGATCACTTCGTGACACTGCGCCGTACACCTGGAGAACGGAAAGAGCTCCCGAACGACCTGCATATCTGCTGAAATGACCTCCCACACAGTGCACGGGGGGCGCAGAGCGATGGCCGGGACCGAGTTCGGGCATGGCATCGGGCTGCCCCGCGCGCTCTCCGGCCTGCCGCTGTCGCCGCTCGTGGGAGGGTACGGGGAACTTCGCTCCGCGCAACAGACCATCGGATCGGGCCACTTGGGTGAGTCACCGGTTCCGCCCGGCGGCCGCTTACGGGTCCTCGACGGGATCTTCGCAGTCACCGGGCCCGATCGGCGCCGGCACGTGGGCGGCTTCGAGGGGAACTCATGAATCTCACCCAACTGCACTACACCTCGGCGCCGCCCGGTCCCGACGGTTCCGGTTTCCGGTTCACGGCCGTGAGCCCCGGGGTGCCGGCCGCGCTGCTGCGCGAGGCGGAGCGGCTGATCGGCTACGAGCCGCCCCGGGACGCGCCGTCGCGCCCGGAGCCGCGGGAGCTGGCCGCCTTCCCGCAGGCGCTCAGCCTGAACGTGCTGGCCGACGGCAGCCGCCTGCTGGCCCGCTCGGTGTACACGGGCGCCGACGACAGCGGCCGCTGGGGCAACTTCCACGCCCACGCGGTGCATCTGCCGCAGCCCGCCGGCTCCGGTCCGGCCGTGGGAGAGCTCCCCATCACCGCTTGGGGCTCGTCGCAGTGGGCCGCCGCGACCCCGGAGGCCGGTGCTCCCGTACTCGCGGCGGTGCCCGCCCCGGGCCGCCTCGACCGGGCCTCGCTGGCCGCCTTCGTCACGGCCCGCGGGCCCTGGCTGGCTGCCTTCTTCGCCGATGTGCGCCGGCTCGCGGAGGACCCGGACGCCCCGCAGATCGTGCTCGTGGAGGCGGACAGCGAGGCCGCGGCCCGCTGGATCATGCTCGCGTGCAGTGTGCTGCCGCACCAGCGGGGGCAGTGGCTCACCTTCACCACCTACACCCGGCGGCCGCAGCTCGCCCGGCAGCGGATCATCGGGGTGATGCCCGAGGACGGGCCGAGCCTCGCCGGGCAGGAGCAGCGCTACCGGGTCTACGACGCCACCCGGTCCCCCGCCCCCGCCGCCTCGGCGCCGGACGTGTGGGCCGACACCGCCGCACGGGTCTGGCAGGCGCAGCGCCAGGATCTGGTCGCCGAGGTGCGGCGGCTGGCCGCGGGGCCCTACGACGCGGGTCCGCTGGCCGCGCTCGCCCTGGCCTCGGACATCGCCCTGCCTTCCTCCGGCCGGACCGCGGCCGCCGACTGGGCCGCCGGGCACCGGGATGCGCTGGACCGCGTACGGCTGCACGCGCTGGCCCTGGCACTGGGCCGCCCGGCCGGGGACCGGGACCCTGCGGAGGTCGGCGCCGCCGGGCGGCTGCTCGCGGCCCTGGACGGCTGGGCCCCGCCCGCGGTGTGCGAGCCGCTGGTGGCCCTGACCCTGACCGAGGCGGTACGGACCGGCGCGCCGCCAGCGGCCCTGCCCACCGCGGGCGCCCTGGGGGCGGCCGTCCGCGGCCGGCTCGCGGCGGAGCTGGAACCGGGCCTGAGGGCGGCGCTGGGCGCCCCGGCGGACGAACCGGCGCATCGCGCCGGGCTGTTACGGGTGGCCTCGGTGCTCGGGGTGGACGTGAGCGATCTGCTGCCCGGTGTGGCACGGCAGTTGGCGCCGGCGCTGCTCGCCGATCCGGAGCGGGCGTACGGGGCGGGGGTGCGGGCGGCGCTGGCCGAACTGCCCGCGCTGCGCGCCCTCGTACTCGACCGGCTGGATGCGCTCGCGGCGGACGATCCGGCCGCCGGACGGGGGCTGTTCGAGCGCAC